>JBNMLD010000001.1:0-51991 GCA_050874685.1 Candidatus Onthoplasma sp.
ATGACAGAACAATCATTCCATGTGAATTGATGACATCTTTGGGTGAAAACGATGAAGAATATCAAATGTCTTTGGACTACATTAAAAATTATTATGGCAAAAAGGCTGAAGGTATCAAATCTCAAGCAGCAAAAGATAGATTGCTTCGTGAGTTTAACCAAGAAATGAAAAAAATGGCTGATGCACGTGTTGCATTCTACGCATATCAAACAAAACAAAAGCAAAAACAATATCGCACAGAACAACTTCGTCAAGATTGCTTTGAAACAATTTCAAGCACAAGGCAAGAGTTAGAATTGCCTGAATATGTTGCAGAAGAAGTTATGGCTGAATCTCAACCAGACAATGCGGTTGCAGAAGAACAAGAAATTCCACCATTTATGCCATCTGAAGCAGTTAGTGACGGCAGTGAAATTGAAGATATTGTTGCAACAATTCCTGCAGATGAAATTGTTAATAACGACTAATTTATTTGTTATTTCAAAATGAATTAATTTTAAAATAAAAAAGCGACTGTGTTTAGTGTAAAGTTTCAAAACTTTATTAAATCAGTTGCCTTTTTTTTGCCTGTTTTGTATCATATAAAAGTAAAATTTAAAAGGAGTTATATGAAAAAGTATGTTTACTTATTCAGCGAAGGCGATGCATCAATGCGTGAATTGCTTGGCGGTAAAGGTGCTAACCTTGCTGAAATGACAAAAATTGGTTTGCCAGTGCCACAAGGCTTTACAATTTCAACTGAAGCCTGCACACAATACTATGAAGATGGCAGACAAATCAATGCTGGTATTCAAGCAGAAATTATGGAATACATTGCCAAAATGGAAAAAATCACAGGCAAGAAATTTGGTGATAAAGAAAATCCATTGTTGGTGTCTGTTCGTTCAGGTGCTAGGGCATCAATGCCTGGTATGATGGACACAATTTTGAATCTTGGTTTGAATGATGAAGTTGTTGAAACTTTGTCACGCAAAAGCAACAACCCACGTTGGGCATGGGACTGCTACCGCAGATTTATCCAAATGTTCAGTGACGTTGTTATGGAAGTTGGCAAAAAATATTTTGAAAAACTTATCGACCAACTTAAAGCACGCAAAGGTTACACAAGTGACCTTGACATGAGCGCTGAAGATTTAAAAGAACTTGCAACAGAATTTAAAGCAGAATACAAAAAACAATTGGGTAAAGACTTCCCAGTTGACCCAAAAGAACAACTTTTTGAAGCTATCAAAGCAGTTTTCCGCAGTTGGGATAACCCACGTGCAAACATTTATCGTATGGACCACGATATCCCTTATAGTTGGGGTACAGCAGTCAATGTGCAAATGATGGCATTCGGTAACATGGGCGAAACATCTGGTACAGGTGTTGCTTTCACACGTAATCCTGCAACAGGTGAAAAAGGCTTGATGGGCGAATTTTTGATGAATGCACAAGGCGAAGACGTTGTTGCTGGTGTGCGTACACCAATGCCTATTGCAAGAATGGCTGAAATTTTGCCAGAATGTTATGAAGAATTTAAAAAGATTTGCGATACTCTTGAACATCACTATCGTGATATGCAAGATATGGAATTTACAATTGAAGATAAAAAACTTTATATGCTTCAAACACGTAACGGCAAACGTACCGCTGCTGCAGCAATTAAAATCGCTTGCGATTTGATTGACGAAGGCATGATTAGCGAAAAAGAAGCATTAATGCAAATTGATGCTAAATCTCTTGATATGCTTTTGCACCCAACTTTTGATGCTGAAGCACTTAAATATGCTGACAAAAACAATGTTGTTGGCAAGGGTATTGCTGCCAGCCCAGGTGCTGCTGCGGGTACAATCGTGTTTACTGCAGAAGATGCGGTAAAAGAAGGCAAAGCAGGCAAAAAAGTTGTGCTTGTACGTCTTGAAACAAGCCCAGAAGATATCGAAGGCATGAAATATAGCCAAGGTATCTTAACAGTTCGTGGTGGTCAAACATCTCACGCAGCCGTTGTTGCACGTGGCATGGGAACATGCTGTGTTTCAGGTTGTGGAGACATCAAAATGGACGAAGAAAACAAGTGCTTTACACTTGCAGGCAAAGTCTATCATGAAGGTGATGGCATTTCTCTTGATGGTTCAACAGGTAAAATTTATAACTGCATAATCAAAACAGTTCCTGCAGACCCTAATAGTGGTTATTTTGGACGTATCATGCGTTTGGCTGATAAATACAAAGCCCTTGGCGTAAAAACAAATGCAGACACACCAGCCGATGCAGAACGTGCTGCTGAACTTGGTGCTCAAGGCATTGGTTTGTGCCGTACAGAACACATGTTCTTTGACCCTGCACGTATTGGGGCATTCCGTGAAATGATTTGTGCTGATACAGTTGAAGAACGTGAACACGCTTTGTCAAAGATTGAACCTATGCAACAAGCAGACTTTGAAGGTTTGATGGAAGCACTTAAAGGTCAACCTGTTACAATCCGTTTCTTGGATCCACCTCTTCACGAATTTGTTCCAACCAGTGAAGAAGATATTGAAGCGCTTGCAAAAACACAAGGCAAAACAGTTGCTCAAATCAAACAACTTATTGCAGATTTGCATGAATTTAACCCAATGATGGGTCACCGTGGTTGCCGTTTGGCAGTTACTTACCCAGAAATTGCCGTTATGCAAACAAAAGCAGTTATCAAGGCTGCAATTGCTGTTCAAAAACGTCACCCAGATTGGAAAGTTGTTCCTGAAATTATGATTCCACTTGTTGGCGAAATTAAAGAACTTCAATTTGTTAAACGTGTTGTTGTTGACACTGCAGATAAGGTTATTGCTGATGCAAAATCAAATCTTAAATATGAAGTTGGCACAATGATTGAAATCCCACGTGCAGCTTTGACTGCTGATGAAATTGCAAAAGATGCTGATTTCTTCTGCTTTGGCACAAACGATTTGACACAAATGACATTCGGTTTCAGCCGTGATGATGCTGGCAAATTCTTGCCTTCATACTATGCAAACAAAATTTATGAAAGTGATCCATTCGCTCGTCTTGACACAAACGGTGTTGGTAAACTTATGGAACTTTCAATTCAACTTGGCAAATCAACAAATCCAAAACTTCACACAGGTATTTGTGGCGAACATGGTGGTGACCCTTCAAGCATTGAATTCTGTCACAAAATTGGTCTTGATTATGTAAGTTGCTCACCATATCGTGTGCCAATTGCACGTTTGGCTGCAGCACAAGCAAACATTAAATTTCCAAGGAAATAATAAATAAATTGTATTAATAAATTTTTAGAACTTTGTGTGATTGGACGTTCTTGTGAATGTGAAACTTTATAATAAACAAAAAATCTCTCTTGCCGAGAGATTTTTTAAACAAAGTTATAATCTATAAAAGAGTTATTTTAATTGACAAGACAATGATTGTTTGGTTAACATAATAATATATTATTGTTTGCGGTTGCAAACAGTATTAAAAAAGAGGGGGAAAAATGAAAGGTAAAAAGATATTATCAGTTTTGGCAGCTTCTGCATTAATCGCACCGTTGGCTTTGTGTTTTACAGGGTGTAAAAAGGCTAAAAAGTTTGATATTAACGCAAAAGATGTGTATGCTATCTCAGCAGTATCTAGTGTTAACTATTTGATGAACTTGGAAGAAGTTAAAACAGACACTCAAAATACAGCAACTAGATATTTAGATGCAACAATGGAAAGCGTCGCACGTCCATCAAGTTTAACAGATAGCAACATTGAGAGCATTAAAGATTGTTTGGAACTTTTTGATTCAGTTATTGCAAGTGGAAAAGTTAACCAAGCAACAGCAAAAAACAATAGTCCTGCCGATGAATTTGCAACATATACCTTTGTTATGACTATCAATTTGCCAGGGATGAATGAAAGTTTTAAAATGTACTATAATGAAGTTGAAACGAAAACCAATCGTAAAGTTGAGGACGAAAAAGAAGAGGTTGAAGTATCAACTACACTTGAAGGGGTAATGGCAATTGGAGAAACACGTTTTGATATGGCCGGAAAACGTGAATTTGAGCAAGAAGGCAATGAAAAGGAATCTTCAATTGAGTTTACAACAAAAAGCAGAACAAACAGTCAAAACTACGTTGTGATTAAACAATCTGTTGAAGAAGAAAATGGAGAAACAGAACTTGAATATGAATATCAAGTTTACAATAACGGAACAAAAGTTTTGGATTTAGAAACAGAAATCGAGTTCGAAAATGATAAAATTGAACTTGAATTTAAATTAAAAAATGTAACAAGTGGCATGTTGGAAGAAACATTGTATAAAATAACAAAAGGGAGTGCGGAAGGTATATTCAATGTTAGTTACACAATCAACAACACAACTGACACTTTTGTTGTGAAAAAAACAACAACAGGATACACATTTACTTATTCAAATCAATTTAGTGAAGAAATTAAGTTTTAGTTAAGGTTTAGTTTAATAAAAATCTCTCAGTTAAGAGAGATTTTTTTATGTAATGTTAAATTTATTTAACCTTTAGGGAAATAAAAAACACAAGTAGCATACACTTGTGTTTTTGACTGGTCCCGAAGGTCGGGGTCGAACCGACATGATATTGCTATCGCAAGATTTTGAGTCTTGTGCGTCTGCCATTTCGCCACTTCGGGATATTTTGGAGGCACCAACCAGATTTGAACTGGTGAGTGAAGGTTTTGCAGACCTTTGCCTTACCACTTGGCGATGGTGCCATATTGTGCTTAAAACTCTATTAGTATATATGAAAAATTAAAAAAAAGCAACACTTTTTGTTAAAGTTTTTAAAATTTATAATTATATTAATTTAAGTCAATTTAACAAAAGGAATTTTCATATAAATTGTTGGAAAAGTAAGAAAAAGTTTACTATTTTTGCTGATTTTCTTGACTTGTTGTTAAATATTGCGGTAGAGTAAAACTATAAAATATAAGGAGAATGTATGGCAATAAAAAAGAAAGAGCAAGACAAATTTTTGTGGACTGTAAAAGTTAGTGAAAAGGGACAGATTGTTATTCCAAAACAGGCTAGGGAAGAATTTAATATTAAAGAAGGTGACACTTTGCTTTTGCTTGGGGACAAGGCACAAGGGATTGCAATTGCAAAATATGATGATTATCTAAAGTTTGCGGAAGCAATTTTTAAAGCAAACAAGGGGGAATAGAATGTTAGAAATCAAAAATTTAACAAAAAAATATGGCGACAAGGTTGCAGTTGATGATTTGAGTTTAACAGTGGAGTCTGGGCAAATTTGCGCATTTATTGGGCATAACGGCGCAGGCAAAACCACAACATTAAAAGCAATTGCAGGCATTTTGGGCTTTGAACAAGGGGAAATTAAAATTGATGGCATTGATGTTAGATCTAACCCATTGGAAGCAAAACGCATTTTGGCATATTTGCCAGATAATCCTGATTTGTATGATTATTTAACAGGGATAGAGTATTTGAATTTCATTGCAAATATTTTTAAGTTGTCCGGGCCTGAACGTAAAGAAAAAATCGAACAATATGCAAAACGCATTGGCATTTATGATGCTTTGCAGAGCCAAATTTCATCATATAGCCATGGCATGAAGCAAAAATTGGCGCTAGTATCTGCATTAATACATAGTCCACGCCTTTTGCTTTTAGATGAACCGTTTGTTGGATTAGACCCAATCAGTAGCCATGAAATGAAATTGATTATGCAGGAAATGGCACAAAGTGGCGCAACAATTTTTTATTCAACACATGTTTTGGACGTCGCAGAAAAAATTTGTGACCAAGTTGCAATTATCAAACAAGGCAAATTGGTTGTGTTTGGCAAAATGGAAGAAGTTAAAGGCATGCAAAGCCTTGAAAATGTGTTTTTGGAGTTAGAAAATGACAAACACGATTAATCTAACCAAAATTTACATTAAAGAAACATTAAGCCGAACATTCAACATCAAAGGCAAAAAGAAATTTAGTTCAACAGCCATTATCATGATGTTGTTGTTTTTGTTGGTTGCATTCAGCATGGGGTATAACCTTTATGTGATGGCAGACTCAATGAACAATTTTGGCTTTGCAAAAAACATCATTTTAGTTGGTGGTGTTTTTAGTGCATTTATGGTGTTGATGATAACAATAACAGACACACAAGGCTATTTTTATAAGACCAAAGATTTTGAAATGCTTTCAAGTTTGCCTTTAAAACAAAGTGAAATTGTTATTTCAAAACTATTAAGTTCGTACATTGTTACAATTATTTACTCTGCAATGATATTGCTTCCAACTTTTGTTGTTTATTTTATGTTTTGCAAAATCACTGTAGCAAATGTAATATTTGCGTTGTTCGCATTGTTTTTTGTGCCAGCATTTAGTCAACTTTTGTGCAGTGTTTTTGCATGGCTAATCAACATCATTTCTTCTAAAATGAAAAATAAAATGCTAATGCGCAGCATTTTGAGTGTGATATTCGCCATTGGCATTGTGGTTGTTGTTTATTTTGCAAACAGCCAAGCAATGACAGCTATGCTTTCAGTTGAAACTCCACTTTGGTTTAAAATTGTGTTTCCACACATATATTTTTTGATGACGGCTTTAAGCCAAAGTTCTATTGTTCAATATGCCATTTTTGTGGCAATATGTATCGCTTTAATGTTGATTACAATTGGAATAATTATGTTGGGGTACAATAAAATCAATAAAAATTTGCTTGTCACAACAGATAAAAAATCAGCAAAAATAAAACCGATTGTTTACAAACAAAAAAGCGTTTTTGCAACACTTTTAAATAGGGAAGCCAAAGGCTTTGTTATGAGCCCAACTTATCTTATGAATGGTATTATGGGGCCATTGCTTGCTATTGTGTTGTCTTTCATGATGTATGGCATATTTAAATCTATCCCGTATGACCCAATATCTGTTTCAATTTTTGTTGCATTGGAAGTTTTTACAATTCCGCTTTGCATGGGCATTGCACCAACAACGTCAGTTTCAATTTCAATGGAAGGCACAAGGTTTTTAAATCTAAAAAGCACGCCAGTAAAATTTGGCGATATTGCAACCAGTAAAATCATGTTCAATATTTTGCTTAACTTGCCATGTTTGTTGGTTGGAGAAATAGGTTTTTGTTGCTTGATGCAATTGAATATTTTAACAAGTATCCTAATTATTTTGTTCAGTGTGATATATTTGATTATGTGTTCAGGTTTAGGTTTGCTTATCAATTTGCGCTTTCCAAAACTCAACTGGACAAACGAAGCCCAAGCTTCAAAACAGGGATTAAGCCTGCTTATAACTATGTTTATAGATATGTTTATCTGCTTGTTGCCAATGATATTGTTTTTTGTGCTTTTGCAAAACATACCAACAATGAACATAAATGTCTTTATAGGATTGTCGATTATTCCAGTGGCAATACTCTTGCTTGTTGCTTATATATTGCTGGCTACAATTGGCAATAAACTATATCAAAAAATTACATAAAAACTGTATTGGAAATCACAATTAATTAAAAACATCGTAACCAGTAGGTTGAAAAACACATTAAACACCGCCTTAATTCGTATTATTAAAAACAAAAAAGGAACATTTTCACAATTTTGTTCCTTTTTCTATACGCATTTCCAAAAAACTATTAGCATTCAAAACCATTTTTTTATGACTTTAAGTAACTTTACAAGTTTTGATTTTGTTTAAGTATTAGTGTCTTTTGTGAAGCATTCTTCCAAAGAAAGGTAAGCATTTCTTGTATGTTTGTTGTATCTTGAAAAATAGTCAAGGGCTATCATTAAAGAAAAGACAAGTTTTTTATCATTTTGTTCACTAGCAATGTAAAGTGAGTTTAAAAGCATGGTAAATTCTTCTTTCTCATTCATCTTTAATTTGTAACTATCAATATTTGAAATTATAAGCCTGATAGTTGTCATGATTTTGTTATAATAATTTTTTTGATAGTCATTTGCAGTCACGATAATGTGACGCTTTGAGTAAAGTGAATTGATTGCAGATTTGAAAGGTAAAATGATATTTTCTGCAAACAATTTAAATTCTTGTCCAACAGCATCTTCAGTTTTAAAAAATTTGTTCAAAAAATCATAAAAATCAAGTTCTTTTGCATTGAAGCGATAGAGTAGGCTATAAACAAAAGCAATAATCAATTTTTCGTCAGTTGGCATGATTAAAGTGTAAGTTTCGTTTTCATTTTCAACGATTGATTGTTTAAAAAAATCAACAAAATCAAATTTGTTTAAAGTTGAAGCAACAATATTTTTAACTTTTTCATCTGCATCAATAAGTTTTAATATGGAAGCAATTTTAATATCTGCCAAAATGTATTTGCCAGCAACAAACTCATCACAAGCAGTGTTTAAAGCGGTTAATTCATAAACATTTTCACTCATACAAACCTCTAAATGAGTATAACATCAAAAAGAAATCAACGCAAGGGAATAATTGTTGTTTTAAAAAGTTGTCTTTTATTGTTGAATATTGTATAATAAACTCGTAAAAGTGATTTTTGTTGCAAAAGATTATAAAAATAAGTGGATTGTTTAACTTTCCATTTTAAAAATGTATAATCAAAATGATGCCGAATAACTTTTCAAATTAAATATAAGATTAAGATATGCTTTATTGCATGTTTTTTAAGCCGATTTTACAATAATTATAGCACAAAAAAGGATTAATTATGGATTTTGTACCGGACAATACTGTCAACAAGTTAATATTGCTTTATGTTTTAGATAAAATGGAAATTCCTTTAACTGAAAACTCTATTTTGGAAATATGTTCAAGCCAAAACAATTGGGTAAATTGGATGGATTGCAAGGACTTGCTTGTTCAACTTATCACTTCAAAATTTGTCTATAAACCTAACACAGAAAATGATGAAAGCAGATATAATATCACTGTTGCAGGCAGAGAGTGTTTGGCACAATTTTACACACGCATTCCAGCAAGTTTGCGTGCTCAAATAGATAAGTTTGCGGACGAAAACAAATTGCAATATAAACGCAATCAAGAATATATTGCAAAATGTTATAAAAATGAAGACGGTAGTTACACAGTTGACCTCAAAATCCTTGAGCCATTAACCACAGAATCTATATTTTCACTTTCAATCAAATCTGACACTCGCCATAATGCAACAATCGCTTGCAAGCGCTGGAGAGAATTGGCGGCAAATGTCTATGAGTATGTTTACAGCAAGATAATTGACAACTAAATTAACAGAAATCAAAATTCAGTTGCTCGATAACAATAGCCATTATTATTAGCAATAAAAAAGCCTACTTTAAAAGTAGGTTTTTCTTTTTTTATATTTATTAGATTTTAATAGAACATACTTGCAACACGGTTTACATTTTGAGAAAGGTAAATTTCATTTTTAATGTGATATGAACTGTTAAAGCACCAAAGTGTAAAGGCAAAAATCATAGGCAAGTAAAATGAAATGGTGTTGTAGTAAACAATTTCCAAGATAGAGTAGGTTATGCTTGCAACAAGCAATAATAATGCAATAACAGCAAGCAAACTTGTGATAAAACTATATAAATTGATAAAACTACGTTTTTCAATATTAAAGACAAAATTTGCCTTATTTACTGATTTGCCACGATGCTTAATTTTTTCCAATATACGCATATCTTTAAGTGCGTAAACGATTGAAACAAAGCCAAACATTACACTAAACAGCATGGTAACACAACTCAAAATTATCATAAGGGTGGTTGCATCGCCAGGGGTAACAATCAGCATAACCAGTTGCCAAACAAATGCCGCAACAAACATAAAGGCAAACAAAACACGTAGTCTAAAGTCCTTTTTCAGTGTTGGAACATCTTTGTCCATAAACTCTAATCTATCAGATTTCATATAAATATGATAAAATAAATAAAATCATAAGTCAAACAAAAACAAATCTTTTTTATTTTAAAATAATTTGTGGCAGATAACTGAAAACTGGTTTGAATTTTTTAATATAAATCCTTATTAAAATTTATAAGAACAAAAGGCTTAATGGTATTGAAATAACAAAAGCCAACAAGCCTTGTGTTAATTTTTGCAAAAACACATAACTTGATTTTATCTTCAATTTGTTTAAAAACGAAATTGATTGCATCAAAATGCTTATACCGCCAAAGCCAATCAAGCCAGAAGCGAACATAACTTTAAACTTTAGGGCAATGCTACAATTGTTTAAATCAATTATGCCACGTGTAATTTCAAAACCACCTGTTATAACAGATTGAACTAAATTGTTATCAACACCTATTAATTTTGATATCGGCAAACTTAAAAATGACAAAATATGCGTATTTTTAAGCACATCAATCAATAAAAATGCCAAAATCATAAACCCACCAACCATTAATATTGATATCAGTGAATCATAAACACAATCAGATAATATATTTGTTTGTTCATTAGGTTTTAACACAACTTCTTGTTTGTTTAAATCTGGTCTTTTCCCACGATAAATTAAACCATTAATCAGGCTTGCAATTAAGTTTGACAAAAGTAATATAACACCAGCTTTGTAACTGTTAAATATTGCAACTCCAACCGTACCAATCATAAACATAGGTCCACTTATAGAGCAAAATGCCAACATTTTTTTTGCGTCTTGCTGTGTGTAAATGCCACGGTCAAACATATCGCAAATAAGTTTTGCCCCCATTGGATAGCCGGAAATGGCAGAAAGAAGAAAAATTGTTGAACTTGTTTGTGGTGTGTTGTAAACTTTAAAAAATAACTTGTCCAATTTTGTTTGTCGGGGTTCAATCATGGCAACAATTATTTTTGTAAATATAAAAAACGGCAACAGAACAGGCAAAACTTTAAAAGACCAAACTGAAATTGCATTCAGGCATGATTTATTGTAAAGTGCTGGGTTTGAAATAAAAATAATGCAAACCACAAGCAAAACTGCAATGATAAGTTTGTGACCGTATTTAAATTTTGCTTTGGTGGCGGTTTGTGATTTATTTGCTTTTAGTAATTTTATCATATATAATATATTCAACAAAAAGGCAAATCTTGCCTGTGTTAATAAAGGGGTAATGTGAAAAAATTAGCATTGGTATTAAGCGGTGGTGCAGCAAAAGGTTATGCACATATCGGGGTAATAAAAGTTTTAGAAAAATATAATATTAAACCTGACCTTATTGTCGGCACATCAATGGGCTCGTTGGTTGGTGGTATGTATGCAAGTGGCAAAACCTGCGATGAACTTGTCAAAATTGCAAGAGATTTTAACAGTCTTGGCAATTTTTCAATTACAAATACACTTTTCCGTGGACATTTGTTGGATACAAGGAAGGTTGATAAACTTTTGAAAAGTGAATTGGGCGATTTTAAGGCGGAAGATTGCAAAATACCTTTTGTTTCAGTTGCAACAGATATCACACGTGGCAAAGAAGCACATTTAACAACTGGTTTATTGCGAGATAATATTCGTGCCAGCATAACCATACCTGGGGTATTTAAAACCACAGAAATAAAAGGCAAGAAATATGTTGACGGCGGGCTTTGCAACAATCTGCCAGAAAATGTTGCCCATAAACTTATGCCAGATGCGATTATACTTTCAGTTGATTGTATTGGCAAATATGCCGACCAAGTTGAAAAATTGAAATTTGACACACTTGAAAATGTGCTAAATGCAACCACCATATTGACGCAGAACATAGTAAGATTGAGAAGAAGATATGCCGATTTGCGCATCGTTATATCACAACCTGACGTAAGCCAAATGGATTTTAAAACCGAGAAGGTAGATTTGTCTGTTTCTTATGGAGAATCGGCAACAGAAAAAAGCATAAATCAACTGATTGGTTTGTTGAAAGGGGACGCAAATGAAAATATTAAAACAATTAAGCAATCAAGCAAAGAAAATTAATGCAACAATCATTTTGCCAGAAGCAAATGCTGATAACCGTGTGTATGAAGCATGCAAAATCATTTTAAAGCAAAAACTTGCAAAAATTATTGTTTTTGGCAAGGCGGAACAATTTGATAAAACTTTTAAAGATAAAAATTGTCAAATTATTGATATAGACAGTTACAATAAAACCGATTTTTCAAAACAGTTATTTGAATTAAGGCAACATAAAGGTATGACAAGGCAAAAAGCAACAGCGCTTGTAAAAAAACCACTATATTTTGCCATGATGTTGTTAAAAAACAATCTTGCAGACGGTTTGGTGGCGGGTGCGTGCAACACAACTGCTGATGTGCTTTTGCCAGCACTTCAAATAATAAAGGCAAAGCAAAATAAATCAGTTGTTACTGGAAGCACACTTATGATAAAAAATGATTGCAAGCCATTGCTGTTTGGAGATGTTTCATTGATTGAAAATCCAACAACCGACCAATTGGCAGAAATTGCAATTTCAAATGCAGAATTTATGCAAAATGTTATGCACCTTACACCAAAAGTTGCCTTATTATCATATTCCACTAAGGGAAGCGCAAAAAATGAAATGGTAACAAAAGTTGCAGATGCGGTTAAAATCGCAAACGAAAATTCAAACTTTTTGATTGACGGTGAAATGCAAGGGGATAGTGCACTTGACAAATCAACAGCCTATCAAAAAGGTGTCAAATCAGCAGTTGGGGGAGAAGCAAATGTTTTGATTTTCCCAGATTTAAACGCAGGCAACATTGCTTATAAATTGACTTCACGTTTGGCTGGCTATACTGCCATTGGGCCAATTATGCTAAATTTCAACAAACCGGTTAATGATTTGAGCCGTGGTTCAACAGTTGAAGAAATTGTAAACACTGTTGTGATAACAAAACTTTTGACTCAATTTTAATATTAAAAATGCAAAATGACAGAATGTTTAGCAGTGACAGGGTTTTAAAAAGTTGTTAAAAAATTTGAAATTTTTGCTTTTGTTGCATTTTGACCCTTTTAAAATGATTGTCAAAACAATAAATTTGTGCTAACATTTAGTTATATTTAAAGTAAAAGGAAATTTATATGAAAGTTTTAGTAGTTAATGCTGGTAGTAGCAGTTTAAAAGCCCAACTTATGGAAACTGAAAATGGCAAAGTTTTTGCCAATGCTTATTGTGAACGTATTGGTCTTGACGGCGCATTTATGACTTATAAATGGGCTGGTCAAAAAGTTGTTATTGATGCACAAATGCCAACACATAAACAAGCATTTCAATTGTTTTTTGACACATTGACAAGCAAAGAATATGGCGTCATTTCAAGGTTGAGCGAAATCAAAGCAATTGGTCATCGTGTGGTAAACATGGGTGAAAAATATTGCAAATCTATTGTTGTAACACCAGAAATTTTTGCAGATATGCAAAAATGTGTTCAATTTGCACCTTTGCACAACCCAGGTGCTTTAACAGGTTTGCAAGCATGTATGGATTTGATGCCAGGTGTTAAAAACGTAACAGTTTTTGACACAGCATTCCATTCAACAATGCCATCAAAGGCATATATGTATGCTTTGCCTTATGAATATTATGAAAAATATGGTATTCGCAGATACGGTGCACATGGCACAAGCCACAAGTATATTGCAAAAAAATGTGCAGAAATTTTGGGCGACCTTAAAGGTAAAAAAGTTATCTCTTGCCACCTTGGTTCTGGTAGCAGTATTTGTGCAATTATGGACGGCAAATGTGTTGACACATCAATGGGTTACACCCCTCTCGCTGGTGTAGTTATGGGCACACGTACAGGCGATATTGATGCCAGTGTCGTTACAGGTGTTATGAACGCAACAGGAAAAACCGCTGATGAAGTTATCACAATCTTCAACAAAAAAAGTGGTTTGCTTGGTCTTTCAGGCTATAGTGATATGCGTGATATTGAATCTCATCTTGACGAACCAAAAGTTAAACTTGCATTCGACACAATGTGTTATTCAATCAAAAAATATATTGGTGCTTATGCTGCAGCAATGAATGGTGTTGATGCTATTGTTTTCACAGCAGGCATTGGTGAACATGATGAACTTGTTCGTGAAGCAGTTTGCAAAGATATGGAATATTTGGGTCTTGAACTTGACACAGAAAAGAATATCAAACTCAACAAACCATTTGACCAAATCGTTGAACTTTCACGTCCAACAAGCAAAGTAAAAATTTATCGTGTTCCAACAGATGAAGAATATATGATTGCTTGGGAAACAGCAGAACTTGTTAAATAATTTTAAGTTTATAAAATTTGATACAAAGCCAGGGGCAGCGCATTGCTTAAAATAATATAAGCCTCTGGTTTTTTGCTGGTTATGGCAAACCTGTTCAAAATAAAAAAACGGCAGTGCGCCGTTTAATATAGAATGCAAAATAAGGGCAAAAAACTAAATATCGTTTGTTATCCTGCTTTTTGTTAAATCTTTAAGCCTATCAATTAAAAATTCAGCATTGTCAACAATCTTTTGAGCTTTAACTTCAACATCGTTGGTGGAGTTGTAAACAATGTTCAAACCATTTTTATGAACAATCTCAACAACTTTATTTGTTATTTCATTCAATTTTTCAATCATAATTTCAATTTCATCGTCAGCCAAGTCATCATAAAAATCACGATTGATTGCTTCCAATTCGTTTGATAAGCGGTTTAATTTATAATTTGTCCTATATTTTGTGCTAATTTGCTTCATACCTATCAATTTATATTTTTTTAAAAAAGATGTCAAGGAATGAATAAGCAAAAAAACAAAAATTTCAGCAAAATTTTCAAATATCAAAAAATATTGTAAAAGCATTAAATTTTGTTAAAATTACGATTGACAAACATAAAAGCATTTGCTATAATATGACCATATTTTGTCGAGTGCGATTTTTTGTTGCACGAATATTTATGGAGGTATTAAGATGGCTGTTCCAAAGGGAAAAGTTTCAAAAGCACGCAGAGATAAGCGTCGTGCTAACTGGAAAGCAGCAGTTCCAACATTAGTTGAATGTCCACATTGCCATGAAAAGAAAGTGGCTCACCAAGTTTGCAAAAATTGTGGTTATTATGATGGCGAACAAGCAGTTTCAGTTGATAAGAAAGAAAGTAAATAGTATTTTAAAAAACTCCACCAATATGGTGGTTTTTTTATTGTGATTAACAAAATAAAATATTGGCATCGGCAAATTAATGGGTTTACTAAAAAAATCTTGAATGTATTATGTTGCAGAAGGGGATTATGTAATATCATTTTTTGTTATCTTTGTTAAAACGTTCGCCAGTTTAACACTCAACCACTTCTGTTTTGATTAATGGATAAATCAAAGTTTCAGCAGGGTTTACAAATATAAATTAGATGTTGTTTGTGCTGATTCTGCTTATATCTAACAACTAAACAAATTTGTGGATATTAAGCATAAATAAGTTTGTCAAAAACATACAAAAAGGTTAAAATACAAATATGGATAAAATTATTGAATATTTAAAAGCAAATGAATAAGAGATACAAAAAATTGTGTTAAGTGACACAAAAAGTGAAACAAAAAAAATAATTATTCACAAAACAATTATCAAAAACAAACAGATGTGGCAGATTGAAAAATATATTGGCGCACAAGTGTTTCATAGCAATGTTGATTTTGAAAGTGTTTTGGCTTTGCCTTTTTGTGAGTATAAGCAAATCACTGTTGAACAATCATCAAAAATTGGTATTTTTTCCGCTTCTAAAACCGACTATAAGTTAAAGGAAAAACAAGTTAATAGTCCAGTAAAAAATCAGCAAATCACACATAACAAACAGAAACAATATTTTATCAACGAGGGCGATGACGTGCCTGCATTGGTTGATTTGGGCATTTTTACAAAAGAACACAAGATTGTTGCATCAATGTATGATAAATTTAAGCAAATCAACAAATTTATTGAAATTATTGATAACGAACTTAAAAATTACAATTCAACTGAAATCACGATTCTTGACTTTGGTTGTGGCAAAAGTTATTTGACATTTTTGGTTTATTATTATTTTGCAAAATTGCGTAATATCAAAGCAAAAATAATTGGTTATGATTTAAAGGCTGATGTTGTTGAACATTGCAATCAAATCGCCAAAAAATATGGCTATGATGGGCTTGAATTTGTTGTTAGCGATGTTAAAAAAGATAAGTTGTACAACAACAAAATAGATATGGTTATCAGTTTGCATGCTTGCGACACTGCAACCGATTATGCACTTAATTTTGCAATCAACAATAATGTTAAATATATATTCAGTGTTCCATGTTGTCAACATGAAATCAATTTAAGCATTTCCAAAGCAGGCGATTTTGATATAATGCTCAAAGATGGGCTGTTTAAAGAAAGATTTTCAGCATTATTAACTGATGCAATTCGCACAGAGATTTTGCGTGCAGTAGGGTATTCAGTTGATGTGATAGAGTTTGTTGATTTTGCCCATTCGCCAAAAAATATAATGCTTCGAGCAACAAAAAATAGCACAAAAAAATCATATCAAACATTGCTTGATTTGCAAAATAAATACAAATTTAATCAAACATTGTTAAGTTTACAATGCAATCAAAAATAGGCAAACAATCAAAAAGGTTTTACATTTACAAAGAAATTTTGTATAATAAAGTTATTATGAATAATAAAAGTGCAAAATTTAAGGCAAATTTGCTTAAAATTGGGCATTTAAAAGGATTTTTATGAAAATTGTTGTTGATGCTTTTGGTGGAGATTATGCTCCTTATGAAATTGTTGCAGGTGCGGTGAAAGCCTTGCAAGAAAATCAAGATTTGCAAGTGGTTTTAGTTGGCGATAAGGACCGCATAACAGAAATTTTGCAAGAATTGGTTTTTGTTAGCGATCGTCTTGAAATTGTGCATGCACCAGATGTTGTTACAAATGATGATGTGCCAACAGTTGCAATCCGCACAAAAAAGGCTTCTAGCATTGTGGTTGCTTATGACTATTTAAAAACAAATGAAGATGCTGTTGCTTTGGTTAGTGCTGGTAGCACAGGCGCAACATTAACAGGTGCAGTGTTAAAGTTGGGTAGGGTAAAAAATGTTTCACGTCCAGCATTGGCACCTTTGCTTCCAACAATCAATGATAGCAGAGTTATGTTGGTTGACTGTGGCGCAAATGCGGATTGTAAACCTGAAAATTTGTTAGATTTTGCAATCATGGGCGATATTTATATGCGTTCAATGGGTATCGAAAATCCTCGTATTGGCTTGCTTAATATCGGCACGGAAGAAGAAAAGGGCGATGAGGTCCACAAACAAGCACATCAACTTTTAAAATCAGCAAAAATTAATTTTGTTGGCAATATTGAAGCACGTGACGTTTTGCGTGGCAATGTTGATGTTGTTGTGTGCGATGGTTTTTCAGGTAATGTTTGCTTGAAAGCAATGGAAGGCATAGCAGAAGTTTTATTTAGTGAAATAAAAGATGTTGCAAAATCATCATTCAAGGCAAAAATTGGGGCATTGTTCCTTAAAAAGAGCCTTAAAGGTTTAAAAACAAAATATGATTATACAAAATGTGGTGGAGCACCATTGTTGGGCGTTAATAAAATTGTGCTTAAATGCCATGGCAACAGCAAAGCCCCAATTGTTGCAGACACCATTCAGCAAGCTTATGAACTTGCAAAAAATAAATTAGTTGAAAAGGTAGCAAAAGCAGTTGAAAAAAGCGAAGAATAGTTTTATAGAATTGTTTGAAAAATGCGGTGAAGATTTAAAAACATTGGCCTTCACTCATTCTTCTTATGCTCATGACCATGGCACTCAATGCAACGAAAGAATTGAGTTTTTGGGCGACAGTGTGCTTTCAACAATTGTAAGTGATTATCTGTATAAGCACTATTATTACGTTGAAGGCAAAATGAGCAAAATTCGTGCAAGTTTTGTTTGTACTGATAGTTTGGCTGAATTGGCAAAACAATTGGGTATTGAAAGCCGTATTTTGTTTGGGAAAAGTTTCAAAGCAAGCACCATTTCAAACGCAGTTTTGGCTGACACAATTGAAAGTATGATAGGTGTTATGTATTTAACTTATGGTATGCCATCAATTGCAAATGCCGTTTTGGAAGCTTTGCAAGTTAAAGAAAAATTGACAATGGGTTTAACCAGCAAAGACTTTAAAAGTGAACTTCAAGTGTATTGCCAAGACCAGCAAAAAACCATTAAATACACAGCAGAAACTTATGAAACAAAAGGCGGACAAACAAATTTCCGTGCCAGTGTGTTCATAAACAACCAATTTGTTGCTTATGGTCAAGGTTCAACAAAACGAGAAGCAGAGCAAAATTCAGCACATCTTGCACTTGAAAAGTTAAAAAAGCAACCAGAAGAAAAGTTAAATTAATATTGTCATTTTTTTAAAAAAGTGATATAATAGATACGTACAAAATAAGATTGTATAAACAACACAAAGTTTTAACAATGAAGGAGTTTTTAAAATGGAAAATTTATTTGAGCCAATTTTAGATAATAACGAAAAGATTATCAAAATTTATGTCCCAGATAAAAAGCGTGCATGGTTTGGCATTTGGATTTGGGTTATATTGACATTGCTTGTTTTTGTTCCAACCACAACCTTGATGTTCTTATCAAATGATAGTGAAGCAATTGCTGTTGCCATTTTCTGTGTTATCTGTGCTGTTTTAGCCATTGTTGTGCCACTTATTTGCATTTCATTGTGGTGCAAAAAAACACTGTATGCTGTAACAAATAAACGTATAATTATCCGCACAGGCTGTGTTGGTGTTGATTTCAAAAGTTTGGAATATAACATGTTGGGTGCAATCAGTGTGAATGTTGGTTTGTGCGATAAAATGTTGCACAGAAACACTGGCTCAATATCTTTTGGCAGTATGTCAAGCCCATTGACAAACCAAGGTGCTAAGTTTGTGTTCATGTATGTTGTCAATCCTTATGAAACAAACAAAGAAGTGAAAGCGATAATTGATGAATATCGTGCAGACAAAAATGTTTAATTAAAATGCTTTAAAGCAGACAAAATCATTTGCCAAAATTAAAAATTTGTGCTAAATAATATTAGATTAAAGGAGAAAATTATGTTATTTGAACCACCAATTGATTTATTAGTTGAAAAATTAGGTTGCAGGTACATGGTTGCTGTTGTTGTTGGCTCACGTGCCAAGGATTTGGAAAATAAGATTCCAGCGCTCCTTAATGGTAGTGCAAACCTTGCTATTGATTATGCTGCAAAGGAAGTTGCAAAAGGTGAAGTTATAGGGGTTAAGTCTAACTAATGATTGCACAGGTAGTTGTTGATATTCCCAATGACGCTGTTGACCGAGTTTTTGACTATATTGCGCTTGAAGATACGCAAGTTGGTATGCGTGTCAAAGTTCCATTCGCTGGAAGATTAGTGTTGGGCTATGTTTTACAATTAAGTGAAAAATCGCAAGTTGCTCCAAGCAAACTTAAAACTATAACAAAAAATTTGGAGAAAACACCAAAATTGATGCCAGAGATATTGGACTTATGTCAGTTTATGTCTCGGCACTTTTTTTTGCGTTTAAGTGATTGTATTCGCTTGGCATTGCCTTCATGTGTAAGGTTAGACACACAACATGAGCAACTTGAATTTAGTTTGTCACTTGTTTATGATATTGACACTGCAATTAATATTATTGGCAAAAGGGCAAAAAATCAGTTGTCCTTGGTTGCTTTCTTAAACGAAAATGGCTCAATGGACTTTTTAAAAGCGGTTGAAATGTTTGGCAGACAAAGTGTAAATGCACTTGTTGAAAAAGGGATAATTGCCAAATCAGCATCAAGGAAAATGCGTGCTCCTTCTGTTGATGTTGGCAATGAACAAAGGAATATTTTAACCCAAGCCCAAGCAGAAGCGGTAAATACAATGTCTGGGCAAAATAAGACATTTTTGCTAAAAGGTGTTACAGGCAGTGGCAAAACTGAAGTCTATATGAATATTATTGAACAGGCTTTATCACAGGGTAAAACTGCAATTATGCTTGTGCCAGAAATTTCATTAACACCACAAATGATGCAACGTTTTACATCTCGTTTTCCAAACGATGTGGCTGTGCTTCACAGTAGGTTGAGTGACGGCGAGCGATTTGATGAGTGGGAAAAGATTTTTGCAGGCAAAGCGCATGTGATTTTAGGGGCTCGTTCTGCAATATTTGCGCCAGTTCAAAATTTGTGTGTTATTGTAATTGATGAGGAACATGATGCTTCTTATGTAAGTGAAAATAACCCTAGATATGATGCTCATACAGTGGCAGAATATAGGGCAAGAGCAAACCAATGTCCATTGATTTTGGGCAGTGCCACACCTTCACTTGAAAGTTATCATAAAGCCATGAAAGGCGATTATCAACTTGTTGAATTAAAACAACGTATTAATGGCAGTGTTATGCCTGATATTGAAATTGTCGATATGACAAATGAAGTCATGGACGGCAATATGACACCTTTTTCAAAAAGTTTGATAACAAAACTTGACAAATGTATCAAAGAGAAGAAGCAGGCAATTTTGTTTATTAATAGACGTGGATTTGCTTCATTTGTTATGTGCCGAGAGTGCGGTTACCGTGCAAAATGTGATGATTGTGAAGTAAGTTTGGTTTATCATAAAGAAGATGATCAACTTAAATGCCATTTTTGTGGCAAGAAATATCGCATGCTAACCAATTGCCCAAATTGCAACAGCAAAAATATTAGGTATGGTGCAACAGGCACTGAAAAAGTTTGTGAAGAACTTGCAAACATGTTCAAAGATGTGCCAATATTCCGCATGGATAATGACACCACAAAAGGCAAAGACGGTCACAAAAAAATATTAACAGAGTTTTCACACACATCGCCAAGCATATTGGTTGGAACACAAATGATTGCAAAAGGTCATGATTATCCACTTGTCTCTGTTGTTGGCATTTTAGATGCAGATATCAGTCTGTATAACAGCGATTATAAATCAAATGAAAGGACTTTCCAACTTGTAACTCAAGTTGCAGGCAGGGCAGGCAGAAAAAATGCTGACGGACATGTCGTATTGCAAACCTATGCACCAAAGCATTATGTTTATCGCTTTGCCAGAGCATACGATTATGAAGGCTTTTATGAAAAGGAAATCAATGTACGTCAAACAACCATGTTCCCACCATTCAGCACAATTTTGCGCATTCTTGTAAGTTCAGTGAGCGATGAAAGGGCAAAACAAGTCACAAAATCAATTTATGATGATTGCGTCAAGATAAAGCAACAATATGGCAAATCAGTTATGTTTTTGCAGGCAATGCCAGCGCCTGTGAAAAAAATTCAAACAAAATATCGCTATCAAATCTTGACCAGATTTGTTCCAAGTGATACAATAACAGCGGATTTCTACAAAGCCAGCGATAGAATAGAAAAAGACGTTAGCATTTTTGTGGAAACCAATCCAAATAATTTGAGGTAAAAATGGCAGTAAGAGAAATTGTACCATATACAGATAATTTTATACGCAAAAAAAGCAAACCAGTTAAGGTTTTTGATGATAAACTTTGGCAATTGCTTGACGATATGCGTGAAACAGTAAAAGTGAACAATGGTTCAGGTTTAAGTGCGGTTCAAGTTGGTGTGCTTAAACGTGTTTTTATTGTTTGCATTAATGAAATTTACATGGAATTTGTAAATCCAGAAATTATATCAACTTCTGGCACACAAATACATAAAGAGGGTTGTTTAAGTGTTAAACTTCCTTTTGCTTATGTTGAACGTCCACAAACAGTAACTGTTGGGGCTTATGACCGCTATGGCAATCATTTTGTTTTCACATGCGAGGGGTGGACAGCAGTTTGTGTTTGCCATGAAAATGACCATTTGGAAGGTGTTTTGTATATTGATAAAATTTGCACACCACCTAAAGATTTTGTTGATGAGGACGAACAATAATAATGAAAATTGTGTTTTTTGGCACTGGAGATTTCAGTGTTGACATTTTAAAAAGTTTGGTTGAAAGTGGCAAAGAAATTGTCGCTGTTGTTTCTCAACCAGATAAGGTTAATGGGCGCAATGGTAAGGTTACATTTTCAGCAATCAAGCAATATTGCATTCAAAATAACTTAAAATTGTTTCAATTTGAAAAACTAAATAGAGATGGCGAAAAAGATTTAAAATCGGTCAATGCAGATATATTTATAACTGCAAGTTATGGTCAAATTATCAGGCAAAATATTTTAGATATTTCACGACTTGGCATTTATAATGTGCATGCAAGTTTGCTTCCTAAATACCGTGGTTCATCTCCAATTCAATGGGCGGTTATGAACGGTGAAAAAGTTACAGGCATAACAATTATGAAAACAGAATTAGGGTTGGATTGCGGTGACATGTATTTGCAAAAACAAATTAGTATAGAAGACTGTGATACATCATCTAGTGTATTTAAAAAACTTGCAACACTAGGAGCTGAATGTATTAATGAGTTTTTGGATAATTTTGATTTTTATGTTCAACATGGTATAAAGCAAGATGAAAGCCAAATGACATATTATCCAATGATAAAAAAAGAAGATTATTTACTTGATTTTGCGCAAAATTCAGTTGATATTATAAACAAAATTAGGGCATTGGAAAGTTGCTATTTTATATATAAAAATATGCGCTTTAAAGTTTTGCAAGCAAGGTTGAGTGAAGGCTCTGGAAAGCCAAAAGAAATTTTAAATTGCAACTCAAAATCAGGTCTTATTATTGCAACAAATGATGGTGCAATTGAGATAGAAACAATTCAGCCAGAGGGCAAACAAAAAATGCCAGCAAAAGCTTACATGAACGCAAATAAATTTGCAAAAGGTGATTTGATTGAAAATATTTAGTGATTATAGTCTTGAAGAATTGAAAAAAGAATTGGCAGATATTCCAGCATTTCGTGCCAAGCAAATCTTTGATGCAGTTTTGCAAGCAAAAGACTATGATTCAATTAATTTCAGTGCTGATTTAAAAGCGAAATTATCAAAAGAGTATATTTTAAAACCTGTTGAAATTTTCAAAGTTTATACAAGCAAAGACGGCACAAAAAAATATCTTTTAAAATTGCATGATAACAATTTGGTTGAAAGCGTATTTTTGCATCAAAATTATGGCAATACAATTTGCTTGTCAACACAGGTTGGTTGCAGAATGGGGTGCAAGTTTTGTGCTTCAACCTTAAATGGGCTGATAAGGAATTTGACCGCTGGCGAAATGCTTTCAATAATTGCTTGTTTAAATGCTGATAATGGCAAATGTACTGACCGCAATTTTTCAAACATAGTTTTGATGGGCAGTGGTGAGCCCCTTGACAATTTTGATAATATTGTAAAATGGCTTAGCATGATAACCGATAAAAAAGGTTTTAATGTAAGTGAACGCAATATTTCACTTTCAACCTGTGGTTTGGTTGATAAAATTTATGATTTGGCAAAACTTAATTTCAACATAACACTCTGTATTTCATTGCACGCTACCGATGATGAAACTAGAAAAACAATTATGCCGATAGCCAACAGATACACAATTGCAGAAATTATTAAGGCTGTTAAAGAATATGTTAAAATTAATAATCGTCGAGTTGTATTTGAATATTGCTTGATTGATGGTGTAAACAATAGAGAGCAGGATATTTTGGCATTAAAAACATTAACAAAAGGCTTTAAGTCTCACGTCAATGTTATTTGCCTTAATCCAAATGGAGGTAGCCTTAAAGCAACAACAAAACAGCAAGCCATTGATTTTGTTGAGCGATTAAACAATGAAGGTGTAAGTGCAACTTTGCGCAGAAGCCAGGGCGATGATATTGCCGGAGCATGTGGAATGTTGCGTGCAAAACATTTGCAAGATTAGCTTGTTAAAATAACCTTATGTTAAGACAAATATTTTGATTTATGGTTAAAAGGCTCAAAATTTTATCTATAAAATTATAAAAAACGGGGCATTAAGTCCCATTTTTTATGCGTTTATTTAAAAATTAAATTTGTAATGCAAAATAATTTAATGGATAAAATGTTAGATGTCAAAAACATCAATATTTTTATCAAGAGAAGAATAACACCAGTTCCAATAAATACTGCTTGCAAGATCCATGCAATATGTGTGCAAAATTGAAAGATAAGTTATCAAAGATTCTTCATTCTTTATTATGTGTCGGCGATTTACTTTTTCCAACAAACCATCATTATTAACAGGTTGTCTGTCTATTTGTTTTTTGATAAAAAGTTCATTTTCAAGTATAAATTTTGTCAACGTAACAATATCATTTCTTTTATGCACATAAGACGCAAATTTATTGTTTAATTCAATATTGCATTTCAAGTCATAAAACAATGCACTTAATTTGTTTAGCAGTTTGATTTGAGAAGTGTCCTTTTCAAGTTTATAAGCTTTGTTGTATAAATAAACACATTTATTGTAGCAATCAAATATATCGTTGTGAATGGTTGATTGATTTTTATGTTTAATTTGTTTCATAAATTCTCCTGGACCTTGATTATACCATCGCAATAAAATTTGTCAATACAATAAACTAATATATCTTAAAAATTACATACAAAGACAAATATTTTAGATGACTTATTTGAAAATTGTTTTGTTTTTTAGTGTTTTGTGCTAAAATAACCAAAATAGGAGTTATTGTGAAAAAAATAGTTGTTTCAGCATCAAGTTTGCCAGCAGGCAGAAATATGTCAAGCCAGGTTGAATATTTGGAACGTGTTTCAAATTATGGTGCAGACATGTATCATTTTGATGTTATGGACGGTGTTTTTGTAAAATATAAAACTGTTGACCATGCTTATCTTGAACAGTTGAAAGAGCGCACGGTTTTGCTTTTTGATTGCCATTTGATGGTAAAAGAGCCTGAAAAAGTGGTTGATAAATATATAAAAGCGGGCGCAAATATAATAACTTTTCATCAAGAAGTTTTAGATGAAGAACATACACATAAATTGATCCGTCATATCAAAAAGAAAGGTGTAATGGCTGGCCTTGCTATCGACCTTGACACAGATATATCAAAAGTTGACCCATTCTTGAAAGAACTTGACGTGGTGTTAATTATGTCTGTAAAAGCAGGCAAAGGCGGGCAAGAATTTCAAAAGTCAGCATTGCCAAAAATCAAATATGTGCGTGAAAAAAATCCAAATATTTTGATTGAGGTGGACGGTGGTATCAATGACAAAACGTCTGCGCAAGTTGTACGTGCTGGGGCAGATATTGTCGTTAGTGGCAGTTTTATTTATAATAATGATGCTTATGAATCAATTCAAAAGTTAAAGGGAAACAATGGATAATAGATATTATTTTGAAAAGCCAACAACTGAAAAGGAATTGAATGTTCCTTTTTCTTTTTATTTATCAGGGCAAGAAGCACAACATTTGATAAAAGTTCGCCGTGCAAAATTGGGCGATAAAATTGTGGCATTTTGCGGTGATGGCTTTGATTATCATTTTATAGTTAAAGAAATTTTAAAAGATAAAGTTTTGCTTGAATTGATTGATAAAATACATAATAAGTCATTTGCTTCACCTGATATCACTGTGTATTTGGCGATGATTAAAAACGAAGCTTTGGTTGAAGCAATTGACCATTTGGCAGAACTTAATGTAAAACATGTCAAATTGTTCAAAGCAGATTTCTCTGTTGCAACTTTTGATAGCAAGAAACTCGAAAAATTAAAACAAACCGCAATTCAAGCCAGCAAGCAAAGTGAACGTGCGGATATAATGCAGATTGAGATAATTGACAAAAAACAGATAATGGCAGAAAATAACAAAAATATATTTTTTGCTTATGAAAATTCCACTGGCAAGATTGATAATTTCAGTGGAGATTTTGCCCTTATAATTGGGCCAGAAGGTGGCTTTTCAGCGGACGAAGTTGAATATTTTTCATCTTTTGCAAAAAATGTAAGTTTAGGCAACACCATTTTGCGTGCAGAAGTTGCATGTGTGGCTGGTGTTAGTATTTTAAAGGCGGTGGGAAATGCGTGCTAGTGTGGTAACCTTGGGTTGCAAGGTAAATGAATATGAAAGTCAATCAATAATGAACCAGTTAAAACAAGCAGGATATGAGATTTTTGAAGGTCTTGTTCCTGCTGATGTTTATGTTGTAAACACCTGTGCTGTTACAAATACTGGAGAGAAAAAATCAAAGCAAGTGCTTGCAAAACTTGAAAAGTTAAATCCAAATGCAAAAATTGTTGTGTGTGGCTGTGCAGTGCAAAACAACCCAGCCAAGTTTTTGGGCAATCCTAATGTGATTGCTTTAACAGGCAACAATGGCAAAAATAAAATAATGGAATTTATCAACAATCAAAACAAAGTTTTGCCTGATTTGGAGCATGCTGAATATGACGATATGCCACGTCCAATTGAAACTCGCACACGTCAATATATAAAAATTCAAGATGGTTGCAATTATTTTTGTTCATATTGTCTTATACCTTATGTCAGGGGCAGAAGCCGAAGCCGAGACATGAACGATATTTTGGCAGAAATAAAAGAAACAAAAGCCAGCGAAATTGTGCTTACAGGCATCAACATGAGTGATTATCGAATAGATGGCGAACTTGCACTTGCAGAATTGATAAAAAACGTGGATATGTTGGGCAAACGATTTAGAATTTCTTCAATAGAGTGCAATATTCTTGATGACGAGATGTTTGCAGTGCTCAAAAATTGCAAAAATTTTTGTCCGCATTTTCATTTGAGTTTGCAATCTGCTTGTAACGATACGTTAAAAAGAATGAACAGGCGCTACACAATCGAGAAATTTATTGAAATAACAGATAGAATTAAAAAGGAATTTCCTTCTGCGTGCATTTCAACAGACTTGATAGTTGGTTTCAAAGGGGAAACAGACCAAGAATTTGAAGACACATTCAAAAATTTAAAAAGGATAGGCTTTGATTTTATGCATATCTTCCCATATAGTGTGCGCACTGGCACAGTTGCAAGCAAAATGGGTGGAGACGTTGACCCTAAAGTTGTTAAAGAACGTGAAAAACGCCTTCAACAATTAAATGCAGAATTTAAAGAAAAATTCTTTAAGAAGAATGCGAACACTGCTCACAAACTTTTGGTTGAAATTGTTGACGAAAACTATTCAATAGGCTATACTGATAATTATATATATACATATTTGCCAGCGAAGTATGAAGTTGGCGAAATTGTTGATATAACACTTAAAAAGCCATATAAAAAAGGTATGCTGGCGGAGTAAAATAAGCGAAAATATAGCATAAAAAGGCTTTTTAAGCATGAAAGCAAAATTTATCAGCAAGAAATAAAATCTGAACCATAAAAATTTGGTTAAGAAAAGGAGATATTAAAAATGGAAGATTGTGTATTTTGCAAAATCAGAAAAGGGGAGTTGCCAAGCACAACTTTATATAAAGATGATGATTTTATGATTATCAAAGATATTAATCCTCAAGCAAAAGTTCACTTGATTGCAATTCCAACTGAACATGTGCCCACTATTGATGTAATGACTGATGAAGGCACAGCATTGCTTGGCAAAATCATGGGTAAAATCAGCCACATGCAAGCAGAATTGGGGCTTACAAATGGTTATCGTTTGGTGATTAATCAAGGCGAAGATGCTGGGCAAACAGTTGGTCATGTGCATATTCACATTCTCGGTGGCGAGAAACTTAAGGAACTTTAATTATTAAAAGATTTTTTGCAAAAAACATTGACAATAGCTTTGTTTTACCTTATAATATGTTTTAGTTTAGATCTAAAAGTGGGTGAAATAGGATATGACAACAATTCGTTGTGGTGAAAACGAATCAATCGAAAGCGCATTGAAACGTTTTAAACGTAAATGCCAAAAAGACGGCATCATCGGTGACTTGAAAAAGAAACAAGAATACGTTAAACCAAGTGTTGCAAAAAAAGAAAAACAAAAAGCAGCACGCAAACGTGCGATGAAAAAATCAAGATATTAATCTTAAAGGAGTGCCACATTGTTGGCACTTTTTTTTATTCAAAAAGTATTAGATAGCAAAAAGTGAATTTCAATGCTTAAAAGCATTGTTAGATAAACGATGATGATAGTTGTATTCAATTTTTTGGATTTGCAAATGATAAACACAAAACAAAAAGGGGAACAAAATTTATTTAGATTTATTTAAATGTTTGCGTTTGTTTTTTTTGTGTGATATAATTTAAACATAAAGCATGGAAGTTTTGTTTGATGGTTAAAGTTTTTAAGATAAAAGCCTTAAATTAACTTAATAGCAAAAGTTATTCTGTGTGAAATTTTTTTTAATCCAAAGGAGCAATATGGACTATCGCACACTGCTTAATGACGAACAATATCAGGCCGTAACAGCAACAGACGGCCCTGTTTTGGTTAGCGCTGGTGCAGGCAGTGGCAAGACACGTTTGCTTACTTATCGCATAGCATATTTGATAACAGAACGTGGTGTACCCGCCTATAAAATATTGGCAATAACATTCACAAACAAGGCTGCTGGGGAAATGAAAGACAGGATAACAAAAATTGCCCCTGATGGCGATATGGTTACCGTTTGCACATTCCACAGTTTTTGTGCGCGTATGCTTCGTACGTATGCAAGTTTCCTAAAAGGATATAAAGAAAATTTTACCATTTTTAGTGAAACGGATACTGCAAAAATTTTTAAAGATATTTTTAAGCAGATGAATATCACAGACGAAGATACAAAATGTAAATTTAAACATAACCTTTCAACAATCAAGAATGAGAATATGACAGTTGAAGAGTATGCAAATATTAATAGATATGACCATTCAATGCCAGAATTTGTTAAGTTTTTTAATCTTTATCAAGATGAATTGAAAAAAAATAATGCAATGGACTTTGATGATTTGCTTATAAATTTTTATCAACTGATTTCCACCACACCAGAAGTGTTAGATAGCATACAAAATAAATACACTTATTTTAGTGTTGACGAGTTTCAGGACACAAACCAACTTCAATATGATATTGTAAAATTGCTGGCATCTCGCACAAGAAATTTATTGATTGTGGGCGATGAAGACCAATCTATTTATGGTTGGAGAGGTGCAAATATTGACAATATATTCAATTTCCAACGAGATTTTAGTGATGCAAAAGTTTTTAAACTTGAACAGAATTATAGGAGTACAAAAAAAATTCTTGACCGTGCAAATTTGATTATAAAAAACAACAAAAACCGTTTAGATAAACAACTTTACACAAACAATGAAGAGGGCAGTGAAGTATATTATTATCCTGCACAGAATGAAACAGACGAAGCAGATTTTGTTGTTCGCAATATCATTCGTATGCACACAGCTGGCACACCTTATCATGAAATGGCAATTTTGATGCGCCTTAATGCATTGTCACGTGCTTTTGAAGAAAAACTTTTGGCATACAATATTCCACATATCATGTATAACGGCTTCAAATTTTTTGAACGTGCAGAAATTAAAAGTGTTTTGGCATACTTAACAGCATTGGTAAATCCTGATGACGATGTAAGTTTTTTGAGGATAATCAATTTCCCAAAACGAGGTATTGGGGATACAAGTATTGCGAAATTAACAGAAATAGCAACAAAGGATAGGGTTTCACTTAAACAAGTTGTTATGGATATTGATAAGCAAATTTTGCCAAAGGCATTGAAAGACAAACTGATACCTTTAAGAGATTTGCTTGCTGATTTGCAAAATAATATGAATACCATGGGTATGTATGATTTCTTTACATATCTTTTGGAACAAGCAAAAATCACAGAATCATTTGATTCAAACAATGAACAAGAGTATGAACGTTCATTAAACGTAAACTCACTTGCAAATTCGGTTAGAGAGTTTGAGGAAAACAATCAAGGTGCAACAATTGTAGATTATCTTCAATCAGTGACACTTTCAAGCGCAATGGATACAGACGATGGAGAAGGTGTGGTTATAGCAACAATCCATGGGGCAAAAGGGCTTGAATTTGATACCGTGTTTGTTGTTGGGTGCGAAGAAAAGATTTTTCCTATCAGCAGAGATGATGAAACAGATTTGGAAGAAGAACGCAGACTTATGTACGTTGCAGTTACACGTGCAAAAAAGGACTTATTTTTGACATCAAGTTCATCACGATTTATGTATGGCAAAAGGGAATATAGTGTAAAATCTAGGTTTCTTTATGAACTTAATTTGGCAAAAGAAAGGCAAATAAATTCAGGTTTCAATTCATACAATAACTATAACAATTTTAACAATCATGATGACTATGATGATTATAGTTATGGCCATGGCGATAGGCAAGATTACAATTCAAATTTTTTTAAAACTTACAAGACTTACAAAACAAATCAAGGAGACAATATGAACAACTTACAAACAAATACAAACAAAGTTTTTAACTATACATTTGGCAAAGACACTGTTGAGAAGAAAACAGTAGATTTTTCAAAAATCAAATTAGGTGCAAAAGTTAGCCACCCTAAATTTGGCGATGGCGTGATAACAGAAATTACACCTAATAGTAGCAATCACTGTGTTAAAATCAAATTTGATTTGGTTGGCGAAAAAATGCTTTCTTTGGAATATGCTCCAATTGAATTTAAGGATTAATTAAACATGACAAAGCAAGAGAGATTGGTTTATTTAACAAACGAAATCAACAAACATAACAAAAATTATTATGTTTATGATAACCCAACAATTTCAGATGCTGAATATGACAAACTTTATTATGAATTGGTTGACCTAGAAAAAGAACTAGGTTATTCTTTGCCAGACACACCAACAAAACGTGTTGGCGATTATGTCTTGCCAGGTTTTAAAAAGCGCAGACATGAAATTCCACTTTATAGCCTTAACAAGGTTAAAGATTTTGCTGACTTGGATAAGTGGCAACAAGATATGCGCAAGGCAACAGGCAATCCAAATTTAAAGTTTTCACTTGAATATAAATATGATGGATTAAAAGTTGTTATTAAATATCAAAATGGGCATTATAAGTCTGCCACCACACGTGGCAATGGCAAGATTGGTGAAGATGTTACAGCGCAAGTTAGGACTATTCGCAGTGTGCCAATGACAATTCCTTGCAAAGAAACTTTAACTGTTCAAGGCGAATGTATGATGACAAATTCAGCCTTTGAAGAATACAACAAAACTGCAGAAATTCCACTCAAAAACCCAAGAAATGGTGTGGCAGGGGCAGTTAGGAACCTTGACCCAAAAGAGACAGCAAAAAGGATGTTGGATTTCTTTTGCTATGATGTTTTATCGCTTGAAGATAGGCAATTTTCAACCCAAACAGAAATGCACGATTTTATTGTTGAACAAGGTTTTAAAACGGGCAATTATTTTAAAATCCTTTCCACATTAAAGCAGGCGGAAGATGAAATCAATCATATAGACAAAGTCAAAGACAATTTGGACGTGATGATTGACGGAATGGTTATCAAGGTTGATGATTGCACATGCAGGGAAAATATTGGCTATACAGAAAAGTTCCCTAAATGGGCTATGGCATTTAAATTTAAACCAGTTGAGCAGTCCACAATTTTAAAAGATGTCATTTGGCAAGTTGGAAGGACGGGCAAAATTACACCTATTGCCGTGCTTGACCCTGTTGAACTATCTGGTGCAACAGTTAGTAGAGCAACACTTAACAATACACAAGATATTGAACGTAAAAATATAAGTATCAATAGTCGAATTTTTGTTCGCAGAAGCAATGAAGTTATCCCAGAAGTTATGGGTTTGGCAGAAAGAGCCGATGATGCAAAAGATATAATTGCTCCAACAATTTGCCCAAGTTGTGGTGCGGAATTAAAAACAATTGGCGCAAATTTATTTTGTGTAAATCACAAAGGTTGTTATGACCAAATCATTGATAGATTGACGCATTTTGTATCTCGTGATGCGTTTAATATTGAAGGTTTAAGTGAAAAGACACTTAAGGTCTTGTTTGAAAAATTTAAGATTGCTTATCCTTATGAATTGTTTAATTTAACTGCCGATATGCTAGTTGGTTTGGAAGGCTTTAAAGATAAAAAGATTTCAAATTTGATTGAAAGCATCAATAAAAGCAAAGATATAGAATGGTCAAATTTCATTTTTGCATTGGGGATAATGAATATCGGCAAAAAAACCGCTTTTACTTTGAGCAAGATTTACGAAAATCTTGATGCTTTAAAATCTGCTAGTGTTGATGAATTGATTTGTATTGATGATATTGGTGCGATTGTTGCAACAAGCATTGTTGAGTATTTTGCTGACCCTGATAATATTGAAAATATCAACAAATTGTTTGATGCTGGGGTAATAATAAAAAAACCAGAAGTTCAAAATTATAATGAAAATTTTGCAAATAAAACAATAGTTTTAACAGGCAGTTTAAACAATTATTCCCGCCCAGATTTAACAAAAATTTTGCAAAATATGGGTGCAAATGTAACAACCAGTGTAAGTAAAAATACAGACATTGTTATTGTTGGTGCTGATGCGGGTAGCAAACTTGCAAAAGCGCAACAATTGGGCATTAGATTGATGTATGAAGATGAATTGCAAAATTTGTTAAAATAGTATTTTAATTTCGTTGACAAGATGTTTATTTTGTGAAATAATGCAGTTAAGAGAAACTTTTTAAAATAGCATATCTTATTGAGGGCTTTTATGAACAAAATAACCATTATTTACACATACTTTCAAAGGAAGGTTGAGAGGCTTGTTGCAAAACATGTGCCAAATGAAAAATGGCTGCCGCTCGCCGAAATGAAGAAAGGGAGATTGATGGTTAAATTTTATGATTACTATTTGTCTGATTGCAGTGATTTGCCATGCTTGGTTTTTGCGCTAACTCCTTCAAATGTAGTACTTACATCAAATATGACAGATTGCTCTTCAATTGATGTTGGTGCATTAAAAAAAGATTGGCTTTCATTCTATAACAATTTTAGCACCACAGGCTATGGTAAAGTTGATGAAGATATTGATGAAGATGAGGATTATTATGTATTATAGAACATTTACAGCACAATTACCAGTTGAAACAAAAATTGCAGTTATTTCAAGTTTGAAGAAATATACGAACATTAAATGCGACCCAATCTATTACCACTTAAATTGTTGCGATGAATTTTATGTTGATTTAAAAGACTCTGGCGAAGTTCTTGCTGAACTTGAGTTTTCAGATTTTGGTGTTAAGTTAATGAACAGACCTGCAAAAGGTTTTAAAATTGATATTGATTCTATCAACAGCAATTGGCAAGCCGAATTGTTTGAAAGTTTTGGCATGAAATATTCAAAAAAATTGGAAGAAACCAGCGATAAAGGTTCAACCATTGAATTATAATTCACAACAAATTGCAAATTACATATAGTTTAGGTCAAATTAAACGTGCTAGATTGGCAAGTTTAATGTCAAAAATGCTAAATTATAGCAAACTAAATATGCAAAACACACTAATTTTGTTTTGAAAATAGTGTGTTTTTTTGTTATAATATTTGTGCTTTTAAACATTAATCAATTGCACAAATTGTGCTTGATTAAATACAAATGGGGAAATATGATTAATTTTAAAGAGATCGAAATCACAGGCTTTAAATCATTTGCTGATCCAACAAAAATCAGTTTTGATGGTGGTATCACTGCCATTGTTGGTCCAAATGGTTGTGGCAAATCAAATGTTAGTGATGCAATTCGTTGGGTGCTTGGTGAACAATCAAGCAAGGCTTTGCGTGGTAAAAGCATGCAAGATGTTATTTTTGCAGGCACTGAAAAACGCAAAAAATTGAGTTATTGTGAAGTGTCACTTGTTTTTGATAACACTCAAAAATGGTTCAACATTGATTTAGATGAAGTTTGTTTAACACGTAAATTGTATCGCAGTGGCGAAAGTGATTATATGATTAACAAAAAGCCATGTCGCTTAAAAGATATTCGTGACTTGCTTTATGATAGCGGTATTGGTAAAGATGGGTATTCAATTATCGGTCAAGGTAGGGTTGATGAAATTATTCAATCAAAACCAGAAGATAGACGTGCAATTTTTGAAGAGGCTGCAGGTATTGCTAAATACAAAGCACGCAAAACTGAAACAGAAAGCCGTCTTGCACGTGTTAGGGACAATTTGAGCCGTGCAAACGATATTATTGGCGAAGTGGAGCGCAGGTTAGGGCCTCTTAAACGTCAAAGTGAAGATGCAAAAAAGTATCTGGAATTGCGTGACCAATTAAAACAAAATGAAGTCAATGCTTATGTATATCAATTTGAGCATGCTGCACAAACAAAAAATGAAATTAATGTAAAGTTACAAGGGTATAGGGATAATTTAAATGTCTTAACAAATAGCCTTGAAACAGAACAAGCAAAGTATGACAAATCATTGAATGAAATTGACCAATTGGACAAAAGGTCTGCAGACATTCATAACAAGTTGCTTGAAGCCACCGTCAATATGGAAAAGAAGCAAGGTGACACAAAACTTTTAAATGAACAAACACGTTATTTAAAAGAGCAGATTGACCGTTTGACAAGCCAAATTGACGCATTGAATTTAGATGTAAATCAAAAAACCGCTTTTGTTACAAGTGCAAATTCTGCTTGTGAAGAAGAAAGGCAAAAATTAAACAAATTACATAAAGAGTCTCAAGAATTAAGTGAAAAACACTTAACATTGATTGATGACCTCACAAAAAATGAAACTGAAAAAGAAGAAAATCAACGCAGTTTGATTGATAATCTTGCAAAACTTACTGACATAAAAGCAAATTTGTCTGCTTATATTGCAAAACGTGACACAATGCTTGAAAATGTTAAAAATGACAATGAAAAATTGTCTGCATTGCAAACTGAACAAACAAATTTGGCTGAACTTGTTAAAAATTTGGCAACAGAAGTTGAACGTCTAAATTCAACAAAACAAAGCAAAGAAAAATCACTTAACCAATTGAACAGTCAAATCAATGAGTTGTCTGAACAAATGGACAATTTGTCAGAATCAATTTATGCACTTAAAACTGGTATTTCAAACGACACAAACCGCAAGAATATTTTGGCAAATCTTCAAGCAGATTTTGAAGGATATCAATTTGCGGTTAAGCGCTTGATGCAAGATAGCAAATCAAACTCAACTTTAAACACAGCAATTCAAGGTGTTGTGGGCAATATTATTTCAGTTGATTCAAAATATTCAACAGCAATTGAAATTGCTTTAGGCGGTAGCATTCAAAACATCGTAACAAAAGACGAAAATGATGCAAAAACCTTGATTAACTATTTAAAACAGGCACATTTGGGCAGAGCAACATTTTTGCCAATTAGTGCGGTAAAACCACGCTCAATTTCAAACAGTGATAGACAATACTTAAACACAACTGGTTGCTTGGGTGTTGCAAGTGAACTTGTAAAATGTGAGCCTGTATATCGTTCAGTTATTGATAGTTTGCTTGGTGCAACAGTGGTGTGTGACAATCTTGACAATGCAGTTTTCTTGGCAAAACGTTCAGGATATGCTTTCCGTATTGTAACACTTGAAGGCGATTTATTGTCTCCACAAGGCAGTATGTCCGGTGGTAGCAAAAAGAGCAATGATAGTTCACTTTTAAGCAAAGAAAGCGAAATTAAAGCGCTTGAACAAAACATTGCAAATAAATCTGCTGAACTTCGTGGGCTGGAAAAAGAATATTTGTCAGTAAACGAAAAACTTGAAAAACTTAAATCTTTGCTTTCAAGTGAAAATGCAAGTTTGCAAGCAGTAAACAGTGATTACTACAGCAAGAATGCAAGCCTTGAAAATCACAAGGCAAAACTTGAACAAATCAATGAAGATATATTCACTTATCAAAGCCAAATCAAGGTGGCAACAAATATCGTCAATGAACTTAACACTCAAATTAATTCAATTGACCAAGTTGAACTTGATTACACACAAACTCAAGCAAAAGTGGGTGAGTTCAATGAAAGCAACAAAAATGCTTATGAGGAATTGAAGTCAAGAAGAGATGAATATCAAGAAGCATTGACAGCATCTCGCATCAAGATTGCTTCCACTGAAGAAAAGATTAAATCTCTTGAAAAAGATATTGAAACATATACTGCCGATGTTGCAAACACAAAGCAAACAATTGAAAAATTAAATAGTGAATTGTTAAGTCAAATGCGTGTATATGACGAAGCAATGAACTTAAATAAATCTAAAAATCAAAATAACGAAATTGATGATTTGAAGCGTGAAATTGAAGATTTAAATACTAAAATAAGTCAATTTGACGAGTTTAAACAAACATTAATGCGTGAATTGAAAGATTTGGACGATAAAAAGACAGTTTTAACAGGCGACATTGCCAAACTTAACAATAAAATTTATCAAGAAGAGACAAGACTTCAAAAGGTTGATATTGATATTGAAAATATGCAAGAACGCATTTATGAAGAATACGAACTTACATATAATGACTGCGTTCAACTTAAAATGATTACAGACGAGTTTGATTTGAAAGAAACTTTGATTCAAATCAACAAAATCAAAAATCAAATCAATGCATTGGGCTATGTAAACGTCAATGCGATTGAAGAGTATAAGACTGAAGGCGCAAGATATGAAGAGATGTCAACTCAAGTTGATGACCTGAAAAAAGCAGAAGAAGATGCTGTGAATATCATCAAAGATTTGTCAAAAGAAATGCTTGATAAATTCAATACAGAGTTTGAACAAATTCAGGCTAACTTCACAAAAGTGTTTAAAGAATTGTTTGGCGGTGGTAATGCTCGTCTTGAAATTCTTCCAAGCGAAGACCCACTTACAGCCGGTATTGAAATTATTGCTCAACCACCAGGCAAAATGTTAAGCAATATCACACTTTTAAGTGGTGGCGAAAAGACAATGACCGCAATCGCAATTTTGTTTGCAATATTAAAATTAAAGCCAATGCCATTCTGTTTCTTGGACGAAATTGAAGCCGCTTTGGACGATGCAAATATTGAACGTTATGCGCAATATTTAAAACGTTTCAGTGATGAAACACAATTTATTGTTATCACTCACCGTAAACCTACAATGGAAGTTGTTGACACATTATATGGTGTTACAATGGAAGAAAAAGGTGTAAGTAAAATAGTATCAGTTAAATTGAGTGATGCTGTTAAACTTTCAAGTGAAGAAAAACATGATAATGATGAGATTAAAGGTTAAATACACAATATATTGTTGTGTATTCCTTTTGTTGTTTATCATAAAATATAAAACAAAAAGGTATATTATGGGCATATTTAAACGATTTTTTGAAAAACTTAAATACACATTTAAACGCACAGAATTGAACGATGAATTTTACGATGAGTTGGAATCAATCCTTGTTTCAAGTGATATGGGCGTTGAAACAGCCATGGATATTATGGACGAACTTCGCATTGTGTGCAAGCAAAAGTTAATAAAAGAAACTGACCGAGCAGAAAAAGAACTTAAAGAACTTTTAATTTCAAAATTAAACGCTCAAAAAGTTGAATTTAAATATCCTTTGATTATCACTGTTGTTGGCGTGAATGGTGTTGGCAAAACAACAACAATTGCTAAAATGACAAAATATTTTCAGTCACAAAAAAAGTCTGTTTTGCTGGCGGCAGGGGACACTTTCCGTGCAGCAGCCACTGAACAACTAAATATGTGGGCTGATAGGTTAAAAACAAAGATAGTAAAACAGTGCGAAGGCGCAGACAGTGCATCAGTTGTTTTTGATGCAATCACAAGCATGAAAGCAAAAAACACAGACGTGCTTATTGTTGACACTGCGGGCAGACTTCACACAAAAACCAACCTTATGAAAGAGTTGGAAAAAATAAACACAATTGTCAATCGTGAGTATCCAGAGGCTCACAAACTAAATTTGATTGTGCTTGATGCGTCAATTGGTCAAAATTCAATTGCTCAAGTAAAAGCATTTAAAGATAGTGTCAACATTGACGGCATTGTGCTTACAAAACTTGATGGTACGGCAAAAGGTGGTGTGGTTTATCCAATTATCAACGATTTGCAAGTGCCAATAATTTTCACAGGTTTTGGCGAAGGTGTTGACGATTTGGCAGTGTTTGATGCTGAGAACTTTGTAAACAAAATATTGATGTAGGGCTTATGAATATTGAAGAAAGGGTTAAAATTGCAGTTTTAGTTAAGTATTATGGCAAGTTATTGACAGCAAAACAGCGAGACATTGTTGCGATGTATGTTGATAATAATCTTTCATTTGCAGAGGTTAGTGAAGAGTTAAATATATCACGTCAAGCAGTAAAAGATGCTTTAGATAGTGCTTTAAATTCGCTTGAAAAATACGAAAATGAACTAAAATTTATTGCTAGAGATGAAAAATTAAAGCAACTTATAGAAAACAAATCACTTGCAAACATAGATATGGCAACAAGGTTTGAAATTCTTGGTATTTTGGAGGATAACTAATGGGATTTTTTCAAAGTTTGAGTGATAGGCTCAATCATATTTTCAGCAAAATGACAAAGCATGGCAAATTGACACAGTTAGAAATCAAAGAAGCCATGAGAGAAATCCGTATAGCACTTTTGGAAGCAGACGTAAATTATTCGGTTGCTAAAGATTTTTGCGCACGTGTTAGCGAAAAAGCTTTAGGCGAAGAAATTTTAAAAAGTCTTACACCAACACAACAAGTTGTTAAAATTGTTAGGGACGAATTGACAACCCTTATGGGTGGGGAAAACCAAAAATTAGCGGTTGCACCAAAGCCTCCAACAGTGATAATGATGTGCGGTTTGCAAGGTAGTGGTAAAACAACAATGTGTGGCAAACTTGCGCTTAAACTTAAAAAAGAAGGCAAAAAACCACTTTTGGTTGCATGTGACATATATCGTCCAGCAGCGATTGACCAACTTAAAGTTTTGGGTAAATCAATTCAAATTGATGTGTTTAAACGTGGCACGCAAAACCCAACAAAAACAGTTAAAGAAGCCATTGCTTATGCAGAAAAATTTGCACTGGACACAGTTATTGTCGATACAGCAGGTCGTTTGCAAATTGACGAAAAGTTGATGGACGAATTAAAAGATATAAAAAAGGCTGTAAATCCAACAGAAATTTTGCTTGTTATTGATAGCATGATTGGTCAAGAAGCGGTTTCTGTTTCAACCGCATTTAATGATGCCCTTGATGTTACAGGTGTTGTGCTTACAAAAACTGATGGCGACACACGTGGCGGTGCTGCACTTTCAATTCGTTCAGTTATTGGCAAACCTATTAAATTTGTTGGTGTGGGCGAGAAATTAACAGACCTTGAGCCATTTTATCCAGACCGTATGGCAAGCAGAATTTTGGGCATGGGCGATGTGCTTACTTTGATTGATAAAGCACAAGAAGCAGTTGATGAAAAAACAGCACAAGAAATGGAACGTAAATTCCGTGAAAATAGTTTTGACTTCAATGATTATATTGCACAATTGGATTCACTTAAAAAAATGGGCGGTTTGAAATCTGTTTTAGGAATGATGCCTGGCATGGGCGGTAAACTTCGAGACCTTGAAAACCAAATTGATGAAAAACAACTTGAAAAAAACAAAGCAATAATTCAATCAATGACAGATAAAGAACGCCAAAATCCAGATATTATCAACGGAAGCCGCCGTCAACGTATTGCAAAGGGTGCAGGTGTGCAGGTCAGTGATGTAAATCAACTTATCAAACAATTCAATCAATCTAAAGAAATGATGAAGATGTTAAAAAATCCGAAGGCATACGGTGGCAAAATGGCAATGATGAAAAAACTTATGGGCGGACAATTTTAAACTTATTTCATTTTCAATTTAAAAATTTAAAAAATACGCTTGACATACATTCAAAAGTGTGTTAAAGTGTAAAGTGAAATTACTTTACAGGTAACAAAGTAAATTAACAAAAGGAGAATAAAAATGTCAGTTAAAATTAGATTAACTCGTTTGGGCGACAAAAAATCACCTTTCTACCGTGTTGTTGTTGCTGATGCTTGTGTTGCTCGTGATGGTAAATATATCGAACAAATCGGTACTTACAATCCACTTGCTAACCCAGCTGAAATCAAAATCAATAACGAACTCGCTACAAAATGGTTAAAAAATGGTGCTGAACCAACTGAAACAACTCGCACATTGCTTCAAAGAGTAGGCGTTTTGGAAGTTAAAGGCAACAGCGCACCTAAAACTAATAACAAGAAAAAGAAAGCATAAGGAGTAGGCTATGCAAGAAATGTTAGAATACATTGTTAAAAATCTTGTGTCTAATCCTGATGCTGTTGAAATCACAGCAGAAAACCAAGGCAAGACCAAGGTTTACAAAGTTAAGGTTGATAGCAAGGATTTAGGTTCTGTTATCGGTCGAGGTGGCTGTATTGCAAATGCAATTCGCACTGTGGTTAAATCAACTGCTGGCGAACATGCACGTGTTGTTGTTAAGTTTGATGAAAAAGCTTAACCAAGTTTATGCTTTACAACTTTAAATGCGAGATTTTTCTCGCATTTTTTGTTTTAACAATTGAAATGCCCAAAAAGCACTTTATAATCTACTTGCAATTAAGAAAAATTTTCATCAAAACAATTTAATTGATTTGAATAGAATGAGCAATTTGTTATAATGTTATAAGATTTGAAATCTTTATTAAGGAATTAAAATGGAAAAAAATTTATTAGAAATCGGCAAAATAGTACGTCCACATGGCATTAAAGGGGCTGTCAAGGTTGTGAAATATCTTGATGTCAATTTTTCACATTTTACAAAGGTGTATGTAGGGCAAAAGTTGTTGGTTGGAGAAATTAAAGCAGTATCCAATTTAAACAACGATGCTTGTGCGTTGACTATCGATATTATCAAAGATTGTGAAACCGCTGAAAAATTTAGAAATCAATCAATTTACATTGACCGCAATGACTATGCTGAATTTAAAGATAAACTTTATATGAGCGACTTGCTAAATAAAGATGTTTTGGACACTTCAGGCAAGAAACTTGGAGAAATGGTTGATTTTGATGATTATGGAGCAAGCACAATTTTAACCATTAAGTGCGGAGCGGTAAGTTATCAAATCCCTTATGTTGAAGATATCATCAGTTTCAATAGGGATTTAGGCGCATTTATTGTTGATGAACAGACCTTTAAGGATATGAGAATATGAAAATAGACATTTTAACATTGTTCCCTGAAATGTTTGCACCGTTAAAGGAAAGTATAATTAAAAGGGCAGTTGAAGATAATAAAATCGAAATAAATATAACAAATATACGAGATTATGCGCTTCCACCACATTTCAAATGTGATGATATGCCTTTTGGTGGTGGTGCTGGCATGGTTATGATGTGTGAACCACTTTTCAAGGCGATAGAAGCGGTTAAAACTGACAATTGCACAATTTTTTACATGTCCCCACGTGGCAAAGTGTTCAATCAACCTATGGCAAGGGAACTTGCAAAAAGCGAGCACTTAATTTTAATTTGTGGGCATTATGAAGGTGTTGACCAACGGGTGCTTGATTACTTTAATATACAAGAACTTTCAATTGGCGATTTTGTTTTAACTGGTGGCGAGTTGCCAGCAATGGTTGTTGCTGATGCTGTCATTAGGTTGTTGCCAGGTGTTATAAGTGCTGATAGCACGGTTGAAGAAAGTTTTAGTGAATCGCAAATAGAAACAATTTCAAAAGACGCAAGGGGCAAAAAGACAAAAACAACCAAAACAATGACTTTGCTTGAATATAATCAATATACAAGACCTGCAGATTTTAATGGCTTAAAAGTTCCAGAAGTGTTGCTTTCTGGCAATCATAAAAAGATAGCGGAATTTAGGCAAAAGCAGGCAATTGAAATAACAAAGGCAAACAGACCAGATTTGATAAAAAAGCAATAAAAACAGTCAAAATTTTAAATTTACAATTAATAACAATTTAGTATAAGGAGAAAACATGATTAATTGGTTTCCTGGGCACATGAATAAGACATTAAAACAAATGCAAACAGATAGCAAACTTTGCAATTGTTTTGTTTATATTTTAGACGCAAGATGCCCAACAAGTTGCATTAACCCAGAATTTGTTAAAGTTATAAAAGGCAAGCCAATCATTTATGTTTTGAATAAAGCAGATTTGGTTTCTTCAGCCGACATAGACAGGTTTAAGGCATATTTTAGTGCACAAGGTGCAGAGTGTGTGAGCTTGAATGCAACAGTTAGTGGCAATGCAAAAATCATTGTAAGTGCAATCAAAAAGGTATTCAAAGACCAACTTGAACAAAACAAATCACGTGGCGTAAACTTTATCACAAGGGCAATGGTTTTGGGTGTGCCTAATAGCGGAAAATCAACTATTGCAAACAACTTGTGTGGTCAAGGCAGAGCGGTAACAGGCAACAAAGCAGGCGTGACAAGAAGCAAACAATGGATAAAAGTTGATGCAAACATTGAATTTATGGACACTCCTGGTGTGCTTTTGCCAACCTTTGAAGATGATGCAAAGGCTTATAATTTAGCATTTGTCGGCTCTGTTCGAGATGATGTTATCAATATTGTTGATGTTGCTTGCAAACTTATTGCAAGGTTAATGCAAATAGATGAAAAAATTCTATCAACAAAATACAGTGTTGATATAGCGAATTATACACATGATATTGAGTTGTTGGAACGTATCGGTAAAAAGCGTGGTTGCATGATAAAAGGTGGCGAAATAGATACAGAACGCACTGCTAAAATTTTGTTGACAGATTTTAGAGCCGGCAAATTAGGTAAAATTTGCTTAGAGTAACGGGGCATAGATGATAAATACAAAAGAAATTTTTGATTTTGACAAACAGTTTTTAAATGAAGATGTTAAATTCATTGCAGGCATCGACGAGGTGGGACGTGGTCCGCTAGCAGGTCCGGTTGTGACGGCATGTGTGGTTATGCCTTATGATGAAATGATAGACGGTGTTTTTGACAGCAAAAAAGTAAGTGCAAAAAATAGGGCAAGGCTTTATAATGAGATTTTAGAAAAAGCAATTTCGGTTTCAGTAAGTTTGGCAGATAATTTGCGCATAGATGACATCAATATTTTAAATGCAACCAAAGAGTGTATGACTGATTGCTTTAAGCATAGCAAAGTTAAGCCAGACTTGTTGATGATTGATGCTGTCAAATTAAACATTTGTGAAAATGAAAAGTCAATTATAAAAGGTGATGCAACAAGTTATGCAATTGCTTGTGCAAGCATAATTGCTAAGGTTTATAGGGATAAATTAATGCTTGATTATGCAAAGCAGTATCCACAATACGACTTTGAACACAATGTTGGTTATGGAACAAAAAAACATGTGGAAGCGATTAAGCAAAATGGTATAACACCTATCCATAGATTAAGTTTTTTGGGCAATATTTTAGGAGAAGAACAGTGCAAAAAAATACGTTTGGCAAGGTTGGGGAAATAATTGCAACAAATTTTTTAAAATCAAAAGGTTACAAAATTGTAGCAAACAATTATAAGAACTCAATTGGTGAAATTGACATCATTGCAAAAGATAACGATTATTTGGTTTTTGTTGAAGTAAAAACACGTTTATCGTCAGCATTTGGTGACCCTGCTGAAGCGGTAAATAATATAAAACAACACAAAATAAGGCAAGTTGCAACATCTTATTTAAAACAACATAAGCAACTTGAAACAAATTGTAGATTTGATGTTATTTCAATTATTGGCAGTGTTGAAAACCACACAATTAGGCAGATAGAAAATGCTTTTTAAAAAAGGAGAATTTGGTATGAAGTGGTTATTTTTAGTTGTATCATTGCTTTGCCTTTTAGCTGGATTTTTGCACATACCAATTTTGTCATGGTGTGGGGTAGATGTTTTTGCTTTGCGAGGGATATTAATTTTCACCTGTTTGCCAGTGATTGCTGTTTCAGCAATACCACTTGCAATATTTTTAAACAAATATTGTTTTAAAAAAAATTCAAATAAAAAGTAGTAATCAGTTTTTCACTTATTGACTGATGATATAATATATGTTAACATACATATTAATAGGAGAAATTATGTTTAGTTGTAAAACCAAAATGACAGAAAAAGTTGCAAATGAATTGTTGCGTCCTTTATTAATTCTTGCCATTGTTTTAACATCGGTGGGTGGTGCTGGATTGTTAATCTTATCAATATTGCTTGTTTTCACAGGTTATTTAAACAGATACTTATATTTATTGACAACATTAATGCTCGTGCTTGGTATCGCTTACTTTATATTGTTGGCGTATGGCAAACATAACAATAAAAAGATAATGGAAGAAGAGACGATTTATGAATTTTATGATTTGTATTTCACTTTAAAATCATTTAACAAGGGTGAGGAAATCGCTTCTGGCAAAGCATATTATAAAGATATGTACAGGGTTAGAGAAACCGCTTCATATATATTTGTTTATCCAAACAAAGCAATAGCATATCCAATTGATAAATCAGAGTTGTCTGCTGAAAATTTGGCTCATTTGCGCATGATTTTTAAACTTCCAATTCCTAAAATGTAATTAGAAAATAGAAAAAATACAAACTTTAAGAGTAATATTAAACATAATTTTGCTAGAAAATAAAAATTATTTTTACAATTTTAGCAAAAACACTTGAAAGTTTGTTTTTTTTGTGTTATTATATTCAAGTTGTTGACGGTCCACTACCGACCAAGGCAAGAACGTCAAATTTAGGAGGTAACTATGAACATTATCGACCAAATCGAGAAAGAGCAATTACGCAATGATATCACTCCTTTCAATATTGGTGACACTGTACGCGTTGACGTAAAGGTCAAAGAAGGTGACAAAGAACGTATCCAAGCATACGAAGGCGTTGTAATTGCAAAAAAGGGCACAGGTGTGCGTGAAACTTTCACAGTTCGCCGTGTATCTTTTGGCATTGGTGTTGAAAGAACTTTCCCACTTCACAGTCCACGTATCAGCAAGATTGTGGTAACAAGAAAAGCAAAAGTTCGCCGTGCTAAAATCTATTATATTAGAAATCTTTCAGGTAAAGCCGCAAAAGTTAAAGAAGACAAGAGATAATCTGTCTTCTTTTTTTGCGCTTAAAACATCGCTGTGTCCAAAAATTGTTCATAAAGATAAAGGAGAAAAAATGGATATTAGTATCAAACAAGAAAATTTCAAATTTAAGGTCAGAACTTCAGGTTTAATCATTAACAACGGCAAGTTGTTAATCTGCAAATTGGACACATCAGAATTCTATTGTCTGCCAGGTGGGCATTGTCACATCAACGAAACAAGCCCAGAAGCTATCAAACGAGAAATAAAAGAAGAAACAGGTCTTGATGTAAAAATTGATTGTCTTTCAGCATTGCTTGAAAACATCTACTCAACAAAAAAAGCAAGAATGCATGAAATTAACTTTTTCTATAAATTAACACCAACCAATTTGCCAAAAGAAAAACAAACTGATTGGAATTTTGTGGAACTTGATGAGGGTGAATATAAACATCAAGAATTTAAATGGATTGATATTAATGAATTTAACAATTATGACATTAGACCAAGCATAATAAAAGACTTGATACACAACAACAAATTACTGCATATTGAAATGGTGGACGATATTCCAACATTTTTGAATTAAAATAACATTATTGTACAAATTAAAACATTTGTTCGACTTTTCGTTTGACTTATTGTCTTTTAAAGGTTATATTAGGTTTGAAAGGAGAAGAAATGCTTGCAAAGATATTATCATTCGGTTTAACAGGAATAACGGGCTATCCTGTTGAAATTGAATTAGACATAAATGCTGGTTTGCCAGGTTATGATGTGGTTGGCTTGGCAGATACAGCGATAAAAGAAAGTAAAGAAAGGGTAAAATCTGCTATTAAAAACAGCACATACAATTATCCAATAAACAAAGTTATTATCAACCTTGCACCAGCAGACACTAAAAAAGAAGGCAGTATGTATGACCTGCCAATTGCGCTGGCTATGCTTATCGCTCAAGAAATATTGCCACAGCAAACAGTTAATGGTTATGTTGTTTTGGGAGAATTGAGTTTGAATGGTGAAATACGCAAATTAAATGGTATTTTGCCAATGCTTATCAGCGCAAAACAAATGGGATATAACAAGTTTATCATACCAGCTGACAATGCAATGGAAGCATCTTTTATAGATAAAATCGAGGTTTATCCAGTTAAAACATTAAAACAAACTGTTGACTTTTTAAAAGGTGACATCAGTTTGTTGCCAGCAGAAAACAAAACTTTTGAAAGTGCCTTAAAACAACACCATTTTTCACATGATTTTGCTTATGTGAAAGGGCAAGCAAGTGCGAAAAGGGCAATGGAAATAGCGGCAGCTGGCGGACATAATATTTTGCTTATTGGTCCACCAGGGGCTGGTAAAACAATGCTTGCAAAATGTTTTCCGTCAATTTTGCCAGATTTGACTTTTGAAGAAAGTTTGGAAGTTACAAAAATTCATAGCGTTGCAGGTGTGCTTGATGCAAATAAGGGCATTGTTGTAGAACGTCCGTTCCGTAGCCCGCATCACACTGCAACATTGATTGCTTTAACTGGTGGCGGGGCAAAGGCAAAGCCTGGTGAAATCAGTTTGGCACACAATGGTGTATTGTTTTTAGATGAAATGCCAGAATATAACCGCAACACAATTGAAACATTGCGTCAGCCTATGGAAGATGGCTACATTTCAGTTGCTAGAAATGCGCTTACAGTTCAATATCCTGCCAATTTTACACTTGTTGCCAGCATGAATCCGTGTCCATGTGGCTATTATGGCAGTGAAAAACATGAATGCACATGCACACCTGCAAGCATTCATAAATATCTTTCAAAAATCAGCGGACCATTGCTTGACCGTATAGATTTGCATATTGAAGTTGATAGTGTTAATTATGAAGATTTAACCACAGCAAAACTTGAAGAACCTAGCAGTGAAATCAAAAAAAGGGTGGATAAAGCAAGGCAAATTCAACTTGATAGATTTAAAGATAGCAAAATTTACTCGAACAGCAAAATGGGAGAGAAAGAGTTTAAAAAGTACTGTGCCTTGAATAAAGAATGTGCCGATTTGCTTGAACATGCCTTTACAAAATTGAATTTATCAGCACGTGCTTACAATCGCATTTTAAAAGTTGCAAGGACAATTGCAGACCTTGACGGCAAAGAGAATATTGAAAAGGCACACATTTTGGAAGCGATACAATATCGCTCATTAGATAAAAAATATACGGTTTAAGATGACAAATAAAGAAAAAAATATTTTGTGGCTGGATATGTTTCCAGTTTTAGGATATGCAAAGAAAAAGAAGTTGCTTGATATTGTTCAAGATGAAGATATCAAGTCATCTTTTTTGTATTTAAAGGCATTTAAAGATTTGCTGACAAGTGAAGAATATCAAAAGTTGGCAACAAATCTTGATGAAGAAACTTTTAACAAAACTTTAGATGAATATAGAAAACAAAACATTGAATGCATCACTATTTTTGATAATCGTTATCCAGAACAATTGAAGCAAATTGAAAATCCGCCTTTGTGCTTATATTGCAAAGGGAACTTGCAATTATTATTATCCAATTGTATATCAATTGTTGGCAGTCGCAAACCGACAGATTATGGCATTGTTACCACAAAAGAGTACGCAAAAGAGTTATCTCAAGCGGGCATCACTATTGTGTCAGGTATGGCAGTTGGAGTTGACACTTTGGCACATAAAACAGCACTTGAAAATAATGGTGCAACAATCGCTGTTTTGGCTGGTGGATTTAATCATATATACCCATCAACAAACATATCACTTTTTAGGCAACTGGTTGAAAATAATTTGGTTATAACAGAATCAAGCCCAAATGTTCAGCCATTGGGATATTTGTTCTTGTTGCGCAATCGAATTATTGCAGGTTTAAGCAAAGCAACAATTGTAACAGAAGCAACCGAAAAAAGCGGTTCATTATCAACATGTAATGATGCGTATATGGAAAATAGAAAGGTTTTTGCCGTGCCAGGCAAGATAAATGCGCCTTATTCTAGCGGTTGCAATAAGTTGATTATGGAGCATAAGGCCTGTTTAACAATGTCCCCTAAAGACATATTAAGTCAATTTGGCATGGAACAGCAAAAGCAAAAAAAGGTTGCCATTCAACTTGACATTAAACAGCAAATTGTTATAGATTATATCCAGTTTGAAAAAAAGACTTTTCAAGAAATTGCAGATTACACACATATTTCAGCTAGCGAATTGAACTCCATTTTGCTGGAACTTGAACTTGACGGTTTGGTGTATAAACTTGCAAACAACAGTTATATAATGGCATAGGAGAAGTAATGAAATTAGTATTAATAGAAGGTCCTGGTAAACGCGAAAGTATCAAAAAATATTTGGGTGATGAATATGTTGTATTCCCAACCAAAGGTCATGTTCGTGATTTGCCTGCAAAAAGTTTTGCAATTGACCTTGAACATAACTACGAACCTACGTATGAAATCATTCCAGAGAAAAAGGCTTTGGTGGCGGAACTTAAACGTTTGGCAAGCAAAGCAGATGCTGTTTACCTTGCAACCGACCCGGATAGAGAGGGAGAAGCAATTGCATGGCATTTAGCAACAATTTTAGGTTTGGATAAAGATGCTATGGTGCGCACAGCATTCAACGAAATCAGTAAAAAAGTGGTAAACGAAAGCATTGCAGACCCAAAACCACTTAATTACGATTTGATAAACGCACAACAAGGTCGCCGTGTGCTTGATCGTATCATGGGTTATCAATTAAGCCCATTATTAAGCCGTAAAATTAGAGGCAAATTATCAGCAGGTCGTGTGCAATCAGTTACATTAAAATTGATTGTTGATCGTGAAAAAGCAATTCAAAACTTTGTGCCAGTTGAATACTGGAATATTTTTGCAAATCTAAAAAAAGGCGAACAACCTTTTAGGGCAGAACTTATCCAATATAAAGACAAAAAGATTGAAGTTCCAAACAAAGAAACTGCAGATAAAATTTTGGCAGAGACTGAAAATGCAGAGTTTACAGTAAAATCAGTTGACCGCAAAGTTACATATAGCAAACCATTGCCACCATACACAACAAGCACATTGCAACAAGACGCTATCAAAAAATTGAAAATGACATCTGGCAGTTACACAAAATGCGCTCAAGCCTTGTATGAAGGTGTTATGATTGCAGGCGAAGGTAAAACAGCGCTTGTAACTTATATTCGTACCGACTCCACACGTGTTAGTGTTGATGCTCAATTCGCTGCAAAAGATTATATTTTAAACCATTATGGTGAAAAGTACCATCCAGGCAAATTTAATGAATTTGTTGCAAAAAACAATGTTCAAGATGCGCACGAAGCAATTCGTCCTATCAATTTGAAATATACTCCTGAATTTTTGAAAGGTAAGGTTGAAGATACTTATTTAAAACTTTACACTTTGGTGTTTAAGCGATTTATTGCAAGTCAAATGAGTTTTGCTCAATATGATAGTTTGACAGTTGATGTTTTGGCAAATGATTATAAATTCCGTTCATCTGGCAAGGCTTTGATTTTTGACGGCTACACAAAAGTTTATAAAGTTCAAGACGAAGATAAAAATGGCATCAACATTCCAGATTTAACAGAGGGAGAGATTGTTGGTAAAGAAAGTTTGACAAGCGAACAAAAATTCACAAAACCACCTGTTAGATTTGCTGAAGATACAATTATTAAAGAAATGGAAGTGCAAGGCATTGGTCGTCCTGCAACTTATGCTTCAACAATTTCAACACTGTTTAATCGTGAATATATCAAAACTGAAAAGAAATACCTTGTTCCAACTGAACTTGGGGTTAAGGTTACAGAATATTTGGAAGAATATTTTGCAAATGTCATGAACATCAAATTTACAGCAGAAATGGAAAAACAACTAGATGATGTTGAATTGGGCAAAATCAAATGGCAGACAATTGTTGATGAATTTTATCAAGACTTCAAAAAACACATGGAATATGCTAGCCAACAAATGGGTGTCAGTATGCCAAAAGCAGAACCTGTTGCAAGTGATATAAAATGCGATAAATGTGGCTCTGTTATGGTTTATAGAGAAGGTAAGTTTGGCAAATTCTTGGCTTGTTCAAACTTCCCACAATGCAAGAACACACGAAACATTAACGAGCCAGAAGTGAAAGTTGAAGAAACTGGCATTTGCCCAAAATGTGGTGGAATTGTTAGTGCAAAATATAGCAAACGTGGCAAATTGTTCTTTGGTTGCAACAATTATCCAAAATGTGATTATATTTCATGGGATTTGCCATTGAATGAAAAATGTCCTAAGTGTGGCAGTCAACTTATAAAGCGTTTTGGCAAAAACAAAACAACAATAATGTGTTCAGGTAAAGGTTGCACTTATGTTAAAGATTAATATTATTGGTGCAGGATTAGCAGGCAGTGAATGTGCTTTATACTTGGCAAATAAGGGCTATAAGGTTGACTTATATGATATCAAAACAACGGCAAAAACACCCGCTCATCACAGTGATGATTTTGCTGAAATTGTTTGCAGTAACTCGTTTAAAAGTGATGATGAAAATTCAGCATCAGGGCTTTTTAAACGAGAACTTTTGGCTTTAGGTAGCAAATTGGTTGAAACCGCTTATCAAGTCAAAGTTCCAGCGGGGCAGGCATTGGCTGTTGACCGTGAAATGTTTTCAAGCACAATAACAAATTTGTTAAAGACAAATAAAAATATAACAATTCATTGCCAAGATGTTGCAGATTTTGATTCGAATGCAATAACCATTGTTGCAACTGGCCCATTAACAACTGAAAACATGAGCAAAGCATTGCAAAGCAAATTAGGCCAACAATTCTTCTATTTTTATGATGCGGCAGCACCAATAATTTCAGCAGAATCTATCAATCTTGACAAAGCATTTTTTGGTGCACGTTATGGCAAAGGTGATGACGATTATTTAAATTGTCCATTGACAAAAGAGCAATATTTGAATTTTTATCATGAATTGATAAAAGCACAACGTGTTGAACTGCACGACTTTGAAAAAGGCAATATTTTTGAAAGTTGTATGCCAATAGAAATAATGGCTTCCCGTGGGGAAGATGCAATCAGGTTTGGACCGTTGAAACCAGTTGGATTTACAAATCCACATGATAATTCAAAACCTTATGCCATTGTTCAGTTGAGAAAAGAAAATAATTGTGCTACAATGTATAATATGGTAGGGTTTCAAACCAATTTAACCTTTCCAGAACAAAAGCGAGTTTTTAGCCTTATTCCAGGGCTTGAAAACGCAACATTTTTAAGATATGGTGTTATGCATACCAATCATTTTGTTAATTTTCCAGCCTGCTTGGACAAATTCTCACGTTTGAAAGCGGATAACAATATTTTTATTGCAGGACAATTAAGTGGTGTAGAAGGGTATGTTGAAAGCATCGCAAGCGGACTGTATTGTGCAATTAACGTTGACAGAATGATAAAAAATAAGCCTTTAATTGAGTTTTCAGCAAACACAATTATTGGTGGGCTATATAATTATCTTGTCAATGCCAACACAAATCATTTTCAGCCAATCAACGCAAATTATGGCATTTTAAATCCTATAAATATGCGTGACAAAACTGAAAGGAACAAGTGTTATCGCATTAGGTCACTTGAAGAAATTAACAATATTGTTAAGCAAATTAATGATTAACCCAAATAGAAATAATCTTTTTGGCAAACATTTAAAAGGAGATAAAATTGGAACAATTTAGAGGTACAACCATTGTTGCGGTTAAGCGCAATGGCAAAACAGTTGTTGCTGGAGATGGACAAGTCACCATGGGACAACAAGTTATATTTAAGGGCACAGCGCATAAAGTGCGCAGGCTTTTTGATGGCAAGGTTGTTGTTGGCTTTGCAGGAGGCACAGCAGATGCGTTTGCCATGTGTGAAGAATTTGAAAAGTTGTTGAATAAATATAGTGGAAGTTTGATGCGCAGTGCGGTTGAATTTGCAAAAAATATTCGCAGTCAAGGTCACAATAATGCAGAAGCACTTATGATTGTTGCTGATAAGCAAACATTGCTTATCCTTTCAAGCATGGGCGATGTTATTGA
>JBNMLD010000002.1:0-50034 GCA_050874685.1 Candidatus Onthoplasma sp.
ACAAACACTTTGTATGTAAACTGCGGAGAATGTGAAGAGATGTTTAGTTCAGGCTGTACTGTTACAGATTTCAACTGGATAACTGATGTTCCTACAAAGAATTTTAAATGCGGTGTTAAATTGAGATATAGACAACCTGACCAAAATGTTTTGGTTGAATTGATTGATGAACATACTTTAAAATTGAATTTTATTAAAATCTAAAATCAAAGCATTAATAATTATAATAAATTTTTATTTTATCAATTCGTTGATTCTTCCACCGCCATAACACATACCGTCTTCAGCATACAAAACTGCAAACTGTCCAATTGTTACAGCACGTTGACGTTCATCAAAAGTTAATTTCAAACTGTGTTTATCTATCAATTCAACCAAAACATTTTGATCAGGTTGCCTATATCTTAATTTAACTCCACATTTAAAATCGTTTGTAGGAACATCTGTTATCCAGTTGAAGTCTGTAACTATACAACCCGAACTAAACATCTCTTCACATTCTCCGCAGTTTACATACAAAGTGTTTGTTTTAACATCTTTTTTAACAACAAACCATCTATCAGCATCATAACCATTTTTACCACCAATATTCAGCCCCCTGCGTTGACCTATTGTATAATACATTACTCCATCATGTCTGCCAACAACATTCCCTTGCAAATCTTTAATATCGCCTGGCTGAGCAGGAAGGAATGATTTTAAAAATTGTCTAAAATTCCTTTCTCCAATAAAGCAAATACCTGTACTATCTTTCTTTTCAGCTGTGCTTAAACCAAGTTTTTTTGCAATCGCTCTAACTTCTGTTTTATCAATATCAGCAAGAGGGAAAAGTGTACGTTCAAGTTGTGATTGATTAAGTTGATTTAAAAAATATGTTTGATCTTTATTTTTGTCATGAGACTTATACAAATAGACTTTGCCGTCTTTATCTACACGTTTGCAATAATGACCGGTTGCAATATAGTCAGCACCAAGTTCCATCGCATGTTTCAAAAATGGCCCAAACTTAATCTCTTTATTACACATTACATCAGGATTTGGTGTATAACCCTTTTCATATTCTTCCAAAAAATAACTGAACACTCTATCCTTATATTCTTTTGCATAGTTGACTGTATAGTAAGGAATACCAATTTTATTTGCAACACGTTTAACATCTTCAAAATCTTGCTCTGCTGTGCAATTGCCCTTATCGTCAGTTTCTTCCCAATTAAGCATAAAAAGCCCAATAACATTATATCCCTGTTGTTTAAGCAAATAGGCAGCAACTGAACTATCAACGCCACCAGACAACCCAACAACCACTGTTTTATTTTCCATATTTTCTCCTGTTTTAAACATTTGTAAAAGCAAATTATTTTTTATTTTTTTAATAAAATCATAGCAAATGACGCAAATCCTAATAAAAAACTTAAATTTTTAATGATTTTAATTTATTTTTGCTAAACCAAATCTACGCTGACCGGTATTTTGTATTTATTCAATATTATGTTAATTATATCAAATAACCACATAACTAACACCGCACCCCATATCAACACCAATATAGAAATTATCTCATAAAGCCAGCCTGTGATTGTCGCTTTAAACACAACTGATAAGATAGAATTCATCAAACCAAACAAAAAGAAAATCGTGCAAAACAACCCTCTTCCAGTTCTGCCAACATAGTAATTGTGTCCACCTGCGAAACCTAAAAAAATAGCCATCAACAAAAGTTTGGTTTTATTGACATCTTTAGGACAACCATTCCTATATAAAACATCTTCTTTTCTTCCTTCACTCAACGCAACCTTGCCAGCCTTGTTTGTTGCTGATTCAAACTTTGAAAAATTAAGTTCACAGCCTGGGCACACATTGGCACCAATAGGCATTTTTAAATTGCATCTAGGACATCTTTTATTTAATTTAGCCATATCTTTATAGTATCACAATAAATCAATTTTGTAAATAGAATGATTTATTCATTTCTGTTTTAAATATCTGTTTCTCAACAGATTTAACAAATTTTAACCTAAATATTTAAATCACTAGATTTTTTTTGATTTTTTATTTAGAATAAAATTATAGAAGTTTTAAGGAGTGTTTATGATTATATTATCATGTGACCATGCAGGTTTTGACGCCATGCAAAAAATTGCCCATTATTTTGACACAAAGAAGATTGAATATAAATATATGGGACCAGCTAAATTTGACAAAGATGATGATTATCCAGATTTAATAGCCCCTGCAACTCAAGAGGTTTTGAAAAGCACAGATAATTGCGGAATATTTTTGTGCGGTTCAGGTGTTGGTGCAAACATCGTTGCCAATAGACAAAAAGGTATCAGGGCTGTTAATGCTTATGATTGTGCAATCGCATATTTAGCTAGGAAAGATGAAGATGCAAATGTTTTAACAATGGGCGCAAGATTGTTAAGCACAAGAGCCATGATAAAAATCATAAAAGTGTTTTTAACAAGCGAATTTGAAGGCGGAAGACACGCAAGAAGAATTGCGAAATATTAACAATTAACAAAAATATTTTAATCAAAAACACAAATATAAATTATCAACCTTAATATAAGCAAAAAATATTTGCTAAAATAAACAAGCATTCACTAATAAAAAAACATAATTTGTCACCAATAACAATAAGAAAAAATTCACCAAATATCATGGTGAATTTTTTATTTTAATACGGAATAAATATTTAATACAAATAAAATAAAAATTTATTATTAAATTATTTGTAAATTAATTATCAATAAATAATTTATTAAAAAATAAATAAAATATTAATAAAAATAATTAAATTTTTAATTATTTATTAAATTAAAAAAATATTTTTTAAAATTTTGGTGTGTACTTACTATCCGCACTTGATAAGTCTTGTGTGTAACAATTCATCATTCCAAGTTTTATTGCATGGCTCACAACACGCTTATATTCAATAGGTGTCAGTTTGCGATTTATTTCTGGATAGTCCTTTGCCTGATATTGCGGTTCATATTGACTCATCAAACTCACGATGCAATCTGCACCAAGTTCTTTTGCAACAAAGTCCAAACACTTGATACTATCATCAGTATGAGTTGGCAGAATCAAATGACGAATTATCACACCTTTTTTCATCAGTCCATTTTCGAAAATGTTTTTTGGTTGCTGTCTTACCATTTCTTTTATCACTGCTTGATTGTTCTTTACATAATTTGGGGCTTTGCTATATTTTGACGCCAAATCATCAGATGCATATTTTAAATCGACAAGATAAACATCAACCAAACCTTTCAGCCTTTTTATTGTTTCAACGGTTTCATATCCGCCACTGTTCCAAACAACAGGTATTTTAGGTTTATATATTTTCAATGCTTCAATTATTTGTTCAGTGTAATGTGTTGGTGTAACCAGATTTATATTTAATGCACCCGCTTGCTCCAATTGCTTAATAATACCAACCAAATCTTCGATAGTTTTATACTCTCCTTTATTCAAATGACTTATCTCATAATTTTGACAAAACACACATTTTAGATTACAGCCCGCAAAGAATATTGCACCGCTCCCCTTATCTGATTCAGCCCCACTTATACATGGCTCTTCATAATGGTGCAACATAACTTTGCTGATTTTCAATTTGTCAGTCTGCATGCAAAAACCAGCCAGTTTTGTTCTGTCAACATTGCACTGACGTGGACATATATTGCACCTATTTGATTGGAAATCTTTTTGCATGATTAAATTTTAGTTCCAAATCAAGATTTTGTCAATCAATGTTCTACCAATGTGGACAAGCAAATATAATAATAATGAGGTAACAAAAAATGAAAAAGAAAATATTAATTTTATTGCTTGCAGTTTGCTGCATTGGATTAACCGCTTGCGGAGGCAAGAATTTTGATTTATCCAATTATTTAATTGAAGAAAGACAAAACTTATACACTGCACAAGATGACCTTTACACAACAACTTTCAGTTCTGGTATGCGTGAAGAAAATTATGCCTTTGACGGAATAAAAAACAATATGGTTGAATTTGGCATTGTAAGCATTTCAAGGCTAGACTCTGCCCCAATGAGCAATGACACATATACATACACTGTTAAAATCAACGACCAAACTTACACTGGCGAACTCACAAAAAGTGAAACTGACAATTCTTATTCAGCAGATATCCAAGCCATTGCACCAGCAGACGCAACAGTAAGTGTTCAAATAATATTCACTGGTTATAGTTTTAACAAAGAAATGGTCAACTGTTCTTCAACCTTCACTGTGGATAAATCTTCAGCTTTAAAAATTGCAAACAACAACTTAAAACAAAATGCTAGTGAACTTCTATCTGATAAAAACACAAAGATAGAAGCAGTAATGAAAATCGTAAAAGATAGCGCAAACACTGAAACAAACAATTACTATTGGTATGTTGGCATTGTATCCACAAATGGTGATGTTCTTGGTGTTTTAATTGATAGCGCAAATGGCAATATTATAGCAAAAAAGTTTAGCAGGTGCTAAACTTTTTTTATCTCTAAATGTAAAAATTTAAACAATAACTTTTAACTTCTATACATCTAACCATTAATAACTTTTTCAACAATATCTTTATTGTCATCAATCAAATTGAAAGCATCAATCATAGCCTCGTCTATGTTGCCAGTTTGCAAAAAATCTTTACACTTGTTTACAAAATTTATCCCATCATATCTAAATAATCTTAAATTGTCTGGGGCGATTTTTAATGACAAATTTAAAATATCGCTAACAGCTTGCCCCATTGCGTCAGAATAAAAATCAAAGAAACGATTATGCCTATTATACATGTTTTTGATACCAATTGCTTTACAAATCCTAATCACACAAATTTCTTTGATTTGTTTTATATATTCAGTTTCTGTTAATTCAGGTTTATCAATTTGGAAAAAATCACAAATTTTCAAAATGTTTTTTTCTTGCTCATCATAACGAGAGTTATTCGTAACACATAAGTTCATATCTTTTGTTTCCTCAAAAACAATATAATATATTTTTGTACAAAAGTCAACGTTTTTGTACAAAAAAGTTAGATATTTGAAACTTTGGCAAATTCTTGATGTTCTTGTTCATATCTCAATTTCATTTCTTTGTACTTTTCACTCAAATCGAATATGTATTTCTGCTTACCTTCCAAAGTAAGGCTATTGTAATATTTATTGTCAATAAGTTCTTTGATTGGATTGATAACAATTGTATCACTGTCCAAAATCCTACACACCCGCTCGTAAAGATTTTGTTCCTTTTCACTCAACCCAATTTTTGCATAAGGTAATTGCTCAAAAACCGATTTCTCCCTATTATAATTTCTCATTCTGCTTTTAGCATCTCTAGCCATAAAATATAATTTACCTTTGATTTTCTTTCTCATAAAATCCCCCTTAAATAAAAACTATTTAAAAACAAAATCATAATACTAAAAACACAAAGTTAGACAAAATCTTTTATGTTAAAATTATTGTCATATTTATGCTATTTGTGCTATTTAAACTTAATTTTGTCGATTTTCACTTTTGGGTGATTTTGTTGAAATGATTTTTTAATCAAAATATAATATTACTCGTAACTATTCAAATATCTTTCAAATAAAAAAACATGATAAATAATCATGCTTTATATTTTAAAATTTTGTATAGATATAAATGGATTTGTTTATCAACACACATATAAGTTATTTGTCGTTAAAGACACAACAAAAAAAGCAGGCATACAACCTGCTTTATTAACTAAAATTTGTGTCCACAATGAGCACAATATTCTGCTTCAGGGTCACTTTTGCCTTTGCAAAGTGGACAAACTCGTTTTTCCTTTGGTGTTTGTTTTGCTCCGCAATGTGTGCAAAATTCTTCATCTTTATTTAACAATTTGCCACATTTGTCGCAAAGTCTGTCGCCGTCAACACCTTTTGCATAACCAATATCTCTAACACTCTTCCTGTATCCAGACATACCTGCACTGACAATCAACATCGACACGCCAAACATAAGCAAACATAATGCAACAATGCCAGCAACAACTACAATGATATATTTTGACCAATGTGACATTTTGATAACTGCCATAGCACCGCCAAAGCCTGCACCAACAGCCAAAAGAATCATCAAAACTGAAACAAGGATTAATGCTGTTTTTCCATAACGAAGTTCTTTATACCTAAAACACATATTTCACCAACCTAAACTTTTTCTCCGCAATCTGGGCAGAATTTTGCCTTTGCAGAAAGAGTTTTTCCACATTTTGCACAAACTTTTCCAACTTCAAGTTTGTTGCCACAATTAACACAGAATTTGCTTCCCTTTGTGATAGGTTCACCACATTTAGGACAAGATAATGCTTGTGTTGCACCACATTCTGGGCAGAATTTTGATTTGCCAGGGATAGAAGCACCACATTTAACGCATTGAACAGTAACTTGACGTTTGCTATCTTTTGCTCCTGCAATTGCTTCGCCAAAAACGTTGCCCATTTGCACACCAGCACCTAAACCAACACCCATGCCAGCCAACCCTGCACCTGCTGGATTTTTTGCAGATTCTTCAATAGCATTCGCTGCCTTGAATTGTGTATATGTGCCCATTTTGTCGCTCATAACACCCATTTTTGTGCGTTCATCAAGCATTTTCTCAACATCTTCTGGCAATGACAAGTTTTCAATAACAAAGTTAGAAACTTTTAAGCCCAAAGGCGCAAATTCTTCTTTTGCGTGTTGTTCAACAGCTTTGCCAAGTTCTTTATATTTTGATGCCAAGTCAAGGGCTGAAACCTTGCTTTCAGCAATAACGTCTGTAAGCAATTGAATAAGGCTTGATTTGTATTGAGTTGCAACATCTCCAACACGGTAAATTGGGCTTGTGCCAAAACATTCACGCATGAATTTTGTTGGGTCATTTACTTGGATAGAGAATGTACCAAAACCACGCAAACGCACATTGCCGAAGTCCACATCACGCATCATGATAGGGTTTTGAGTACCCCACTTTAACCCCATAAAACGCTTTGTGTTAATGAAATAAACTTCTGCCTTGATACGACTATTGCCAAGTGTTGGCAAACTCAACATCTTTGTCAAGAAAGGAATATTTTCAGTTGAAAGTTTATAAGTGCCAGCACCAAACACGTCTGCAATTTGACCTTTATGAACAAACACTGCAACTTGGCTTTCTCTAACAACCAAAGTTGAACTGTTCATAATTTCAGCGCCATTTTCCATTGGATAGCGATAAACGATTACATCAGCACTTGAATCCTTCCATTCAATAACTGACAAGAATTGTTTTTTAAATAATCCCATAATTTCTCCTTAACCTTAAAAAAGGTATCATTATTACTTTAATAATAATACAAATTTTGCAAACTTGTCAATTATTTTTTATTATCATAAGATTAATAATTAGTCCTATATGGTGTAATTTATTTTTTAGCATTTGTCTTATTTGTTTTTAATTTTAACTTTTGACTAAAGCGAGTTAAAAATTCGTCAATCTTTGTTTGATATTTAACACTAAAATAAAACAGCAAAGCCATGCTTATAGCAATCAAAAACCAAACAGCCCAGCCCCAGCCAGAAAAAGGAATAATTGAACCACTTCCAAACAGAACAGTGCAAGCAATACCTATTGACCGACAAATCACATTGCTCCAAAAGAAAAATGAAAAACTCATATTTGTAAGTCCCGCCACCACACATAAAATGTCATCAGGGAACATTGGGAACAACATCATCAAAAAGAATACGTATTTACCTTCACTTATAATTGAAATCCATTTATTTGTGCTTTCTTCTCCTACTATCCAATGTAGAAACTTTCTGCCAGCCTTTCTACCCAGCCAAAAATTAAAAAGACTGCCAATCATTATTGCAATAAAAGATAATAAAAATGCCTTCCATTTTGGAAATATAAGCACGCCCGTCATCGTCACAACAATTGCAGGGATTTGCAATACCGTGGTTTGCAAAAATTGCAAAAGCATAAATATCAAAGAGCTAAAAATTCCACCATGTTGCACAACTTGACGCAATTTTTCTATTGAATTGATTTTGTCCCACCAACCACACTTTTTTATTATTAAAATGGCTATTAAAATTAATAGTGCAAGTCCAACAAAAAAAACAAGCGCACGCAAAATCGTTGTGCCAAAGCCATGCTTGTTCTCTTTGTTTTTACTCATATATTATTATATGATAAAAATATCAATTTAAGATAATTTATTTGAATAATATTTTTTAGTCAACGTCTAATACCTTTCCGCCTTTTTAAGGTTTATAATAATCGCCAATGTTTAAATAAATTTTTCTGTTTCTGCAATTATTTTATCCATCATTTTTACTGCTTCAACTGGATATCTGCCTGAAGCAGATTCGCCAGATAGCATAACAGCATTTGTGCCGTCATATAGGGCATTCGCCACATCACTAACTTCCGCCCTTGTTGGTCGCTTGTTGTAAATCATGCTTTCCATCATTTCAGTTGCAACAATAACAAACTTACCTTTTCTTACCGTTTTAGCAATCATGTCTTTTTGAATATGTGGCAATTTTTCCATTGCAACTTCAACGCCTAAATCTCCCCTTGCAACCATTATGCCGTCACAAGATGATATAATTTCATCAAGATTTTTAACACCCAATGCTGATTCTATTTTTGCAATAACTTTCATTTTGCCATTATTTTCAGCAATAAATTTTTTAACTACCGAACAATCTTTTTTGCTGTTTACAAAACTGATTGCCACCATGTCAAATTTATTTTTAATTGCCCACAAAATATCCTCTTTATCTTTGTCGTTAAGATATTTTATATTAAGTTTAAGGTTTGGTATAAACAGACTTTTGTTGTTGCTTAATGTGCCAGAATTTTTTGCTACACATATAATCTCACTATCGGTTTTATCTTCAACTTTAAATTCAAGCAAACCGTCATTTGCCAAGATTTTGCTGTCGATTTCTATATTCTTAACAATACTTGGCTGATTTAAAGCAACACGTTCAGCATTACCAACCACATTTTTTGCAGAGAAAATGAACTGCTGACCCTTTTTTATTTCTACCTTACCGTTTTCAAACTTTTTAACTCTTATTTCTGGGCCACGGGTATCAAGCATAAGTTGAAGTTTTATGCCTGTTTCTTTTTTCAATTGTTTAACATTGGCTACAATGGTGTCCATATCTTGCCTTACAGCATGCGAAAGATTGATTCTAACAATATCCATGCCAGCCTGCGCCATTTTTTTCATTGTTTGATATGCTATACTGCTAGGCCCAATTGTTGCCACAATTTGTGTTTTATTATTTTTCATAATTCCCCTTTCTTCTAAATTATTTTACCAAACGTTAAATTAAAAACAAAATTGTTTTTATGTCTAAACACGCCATTTGCGTAAAAAATTTTAATTTATTTTGCGTTTGTTTTGCTAATTTTTAAAAAAATATTGAAATTTTTACCATTTATGCTATAATAATTATATATGGGGGTGAAACAGTTTCGACTGTTATGCTTCGATTTGATACGCACGTCGAGAGACATCTCGTTAAATATGCGCTTGTTTTTGTACAAGTTTAAATAAATCAAAACAATAACGAACTTGCTTACGCTGCTTAATGCGTAGCCGTCAGTTTAGCAGTACCGATATGCTAAAATCTGATGTCAGTTATCGGTTAAAGATTGATTTCGTTGCCTAGCAAATTCAATTTACTTTTAGGCTAGAAATTTGCAAGTGTTGGTGTGAGTTGCAAATTTTAAGATATACTCATCAACTAAACGTGTAGTGTATGATTTCCAAGTATGGCAGGACATGGGTGCAAATCCCATCATCTCCACCAAATGTTAAAAGTTAGAAAAAAGTAGTTAGAACCATCTAACTACTTTTCTTATTTTTTGATTTTCACCAACCATTTTGTCAGGTACTAAATATGATAAATCTTTGCCTGGTCTCCAGCAAAATCTATATGCTTCAATTTTAGCAATATATTAATCTAGCGATGTGCTAGAAAACCATATTAAAACATATCTCTGTTACTTAAAAAATATTATTATGCAAATTTTTGATTAACTCAAAAACGACATAATATTTAATTTTGTTTAGCCCTATCATAAGGCAAATTTATATCAGTCAGCATAAATTGTTATATTGCTGATTTAAAAAACGGTATTGACAAGCAGGTATCCCCATGTTAAAATACCACCAACAAAGGAGCATTTATGAGCAACTTAATATTAGCAACCGCATCAAGGAACAGCACTCAAGTTCAATTTGAAAAATCTGCAAAAATGATGCAAGCAAAAACCTATGAACAACAAAACATAGAATTTGCAAATTTTATTTTAAAACATTCTAAAAAAGGTGGTAAACAATAATGAAATTTTCAGGGTCAGGTTTTTATCATGAAAACACATACATTGCTTTAGACAGTGATTTGATTATTTGTTTTGCAAACATGTATGATAGTTATAAAAAAACTAATTTAGTTTCAAAAAGTTACCTAAATAAAAAGTTATTTGCCGTTCAAAACAATTTTGACGAATGCAAATTTATATTTGATTGCATATTAGACGGCTCAATCAAGCCAGTCGTTACCAATTCAATATTCAATGAAATCAGCGGTAGCATTTATGGCAGGTCAAGTGACAATAAAATGGTTATTGACTTTTTAACAACATTCTGCTACACACCAAAAACCAATGAATTATTATCAAAGCGCAGAAGAGATAAAATTCAAGTTTTGGCAAAAGCATATTGCTTGCCATACAAAAACAAACAAGGCAAAACATTTGATGCTCCAATGAATTTTACATACAATGCCTTTCACGACATGACAGTGCCTGAAAACGATGCCGTTGCAATGGCTGAAGCAACTTGCTTAAATGTATATTTCTTGACATATAACGGTAAACATTTTGTTTGGCGCAACAAAGGCTATTGGAACTTTGATGACGATGCTCCAGCAAAAGAAAGAACTGTTGGTATTGTTGAAATAAACAAACAAAAAGGCTATTTTACAACAACCAAAATTGGCACAGAAATTGTTCCAAAACCTATGCACTTGCGTGATTTTGTGACAGCAATCAAAAACTGTGATGGTGGGTTGCACTATTTTGATGTTGCGCAACCTGATGAAGATAGGCTTGTAAAACTTGCTGGTCAAATCAATTACGAAGAATTTAAAGAAGAATTAGACAACAGTGTAAACGATAATTTTTAAAACGATTTTATCAGTTAATATTATGCAAAACCCTATATTTAAAAAAATATGAAAAAGGCCCTTCAAATTAAGAGCCTTTTTTAATACCATACACCACTTACCAATTTAATTTTGCCTACGTAAATCTCTTTCAATCTGTTTTGTTTTTAATGTCTCTCGCTTATCTGCAAGTTTTTTGCCACGTGCAACCGCCAATTCAATTTTAAGATTGCTTCCACTGAAATATGCTTTTAAAGGTACAAGTGTTAGCCTTTCTTGTTCAATTTGCTTTTTTAATTTTTGAATTTGCACTTTATGCAACAATAATTTTCTATCTCTTCTAGTGTTATCGCCAACTCTGCCAGCATCAAAACTGTTTGCATATTCTTTTATATAACTGTTACGCAAATAGACTTCATCATTTTTAATATATCCATAGCAATCCACCAAAGAAAAATGCCCTGCACGCACAGATTTGATTTCATCTCCTGTCAAAACGATGCCTGCTTCCAAGGTTTCTAAAATTGTATATTCAAACCTAGCACGTCTATTTTCCGCCACCAATGTTTGATTTGTTTTTATGTTTTTTTCTGCCATAATATTATTATAACATAATTTTGGTTATATTACAAATTTAAAAACAATGCAAAAAATATCTTTTTATATCGTATTGCAAAAGTGCCTTGCCCTGATTAAGTTATTAACAAATCATAAAATAAAAAGTTGGAACAAATCTAAAACTGGCATAAAAAAATTGAGTAGATAAACCACTCAACTTTTTTATAAATTATTGCTCTTCTTTTATCAATACAATTGTTTGTGTTGAAATTTGAAGTTCTTCAACATTGTTTGTAATGTTTGCTTGGTGACCTTCAGTTTGATAAACACCAACTCTTTCAGCATTTGCACTTGAAATTGTTGCATAATTGATGATAACTGTTGGTTCGCCACCTGGATAACCGCAAGCATCAACAACGATTGCATCACCAGTTGCTGTGCAACCACCAAATCTTGTTGTGTGGTCTACTTTGTTGCCATTGCCAACAAGTGTTGCGCCATTGATTGTTGTAACACCACTTTTGATGTAAAGTGCAGTATTAGCTTCAATTTCAGCCACACCGATATTTAATGCACCACTATTTGGCATATAAACGCCAATTTCGCCACCTTGAACTTTTGCTCCGTCCATGATGTTGATTGTGTAATCGCCACGGCCTTCAGTTCCATTACCGCTGACAGCAATTGTTGAACCATTAACTTTTGCTGTGCCATACAAATCAAGTTGTGAATTTGCTTGTTCAATTGTTACTGCATTTTTGTTTGTGAATTTATTGTTGTAGTTTGCAAAGATTGTAAAATCAGCATCAACTGTAAGTTTACCACCATTTTGAATCCAAACACCAAAACCATCAGCAACAAGTGAACCATTCAACAATCTCAATTGTTTGTTTGCTGTACGATAAGCCAAATCAAAACCACTAACTTTAGCCATAATTGTGTGTCCACCAAAGTCAATAGTGATATCTTTATCAACAGATACTGTTGCAGGCATTTCATAATCTTTCAACAATCTAATGCTTGCGCCGTCTGTCAAACCGTCAACAACTGCAGTTGTCAAATTGTCAAAATATACCAAAGTTCCATTTGAATTTACTTCGATAACCGCTTCTTCACTAACTCTGCCACATTCGCAAAGATATCCTTGATAATTGTGGTCTTCTCTATCTGTCAATTCACGGCCACAGGTGCCACAAACTTGCCAGTGTTGAGTTGATGTGTTTACCCAAGTGATGTCATTGTGTTGTTCAAGGTCAGATTTCTCTGTAGAGTGTTCACAAGTTGCATCATGCCAGTGATATGTTTCATCACTTGACCACACTGTTGAATAGGTGTGTTCATGAGCATTTTGTTTTCCTGGATCTTCCTCATTGTCACAAGCGGTAAGCATGAACAATGAAGCTACCATCAAGCAAATCGCAAAGATGAAACCAAATAATGATTTTCTTTTTGTCATATTTTATTAATCCCCTTTTTTAAAATTTGAAAGCACTGCTTTCATTCTTGATATAATTGTAACAAATAAATTTTTTAAACTCAACTAAATTTTACATAAATTTTCATCTCGACATTTTTCGACATATCCTATTTTTTCACTTTTTTGCTGTTGAGAACTTTTATTTAACTACATTATTAATATATTTCAGCTTTTGGTTTTTATGCTATACATAGTTTGTATTTATATTTAATAATCACATTAAAACATTAATATTAATCAAATCAATTTATCTCGCTTTGCTAACAATTTTTGTTTTGTATTTTTTAATAAAACAAAAAAGGCAAATTTATCTTTTGCCTTTTGATGATTTTTTTGAATATGTTTTTGTTGATTTTTTGGTTTGCCTTGTGTTTGATTTGGCCTTTCCTTTTCCATTTTTTGCATAATTGGCTTTTTTTGACTTGCTATTTTTATTGATAACAAATGCACCAAGTTTTAAATCTGTATCTGCAAGTGTAAAGTCAATCTGCCTTAATTGAGTGTTGCAATTGGCAACAATGATTTCTATCTTATCGCCAATTTTATAAGTATGCGTTTGCCCATTTAGGCTCAAACTCATATCATCGTATTCATAGTTATCCATTGGCAGGTCTTCAGCCCTAACAAGCCCTTCAACACCATTGTCAAGTTCAACAAAGATGCCAAATTCTTGCACACCAGAAATCGTTCCAGCAAATTTTTCGCCCAAGAATTTTTGCATATACACGGCTTTTTTGTAGTCATCAACTTCACGTTCTGCCTCATCTGCGTTTTTCTCGGTAACACTTGATTGCTCACTTGCCCTTTCAACAATAGGCATATATTTTCGCTTCAATTCGTCCAAAGGCACACCATTGATAAACTGCTTGATTATGCGATGAATCATCAAATCTGGATAACGCCTAATCGGGCTTGTAAAATGGCAATAATATTCACTTGCCAAGCCAAAATGTCCCAAACATTGTGGACAATAGCGGGCTTTCATCATGCTTCGCAACATCAATTTTTGCATTGTCTGTTCGCCAGGAAGCCCAGCAATCTTTTTTGTGATTATTTGGAAAGACATAGGTTTGTCGCCGTCAACATCAAGTTGATTTGCAACCCCCATTCCGTTAAGCAAATTTGATATCCTTGCTAATTTGTCAGCATCAGGTTTTTCATGCACACGGTAAATAAATGGCAATTTTTTGTCAAAGTAAGTTTTTGCCACACATTCATTTGCCAACACCATGATACTTTCAATAATTTCATGTGCTTCATCTTGAACACGCTTTTCAATGCTGACAACCTCGCCCGCATCATTTTCCAAAATAAAAGGTTCTGGCAAATCAAATCTAATTTCACCACGTGCTTCACGTATTTTTTTGAGTTTGTTTGATATTTCTTGATATGTCAAAATGTCCTTATATACATCGGCATATTTATCTATCAAAAGTGTGTCGCCAGCCAAAATATTCATAACTTCGGTATAAGTCATGCGATGCGATGAACAAATCACAGCTTCTCTTACATTGCTTGAAATCACATTTGCGTCTTTATCAAGCAGTATTTCAACCGACAATGTCAATCGATTGACGCCTTCGTTAAGCGAACATATTCCATTTGAAAGTTCTTTTGGAAGCATTGGAATGACTTGATTTGGGAAATACACACTTGTGCCTCTATCATATGCCGATTTGTCAAGCGCTGAATTTTCAACCACATAATTGCTAACATCAGCAATATGGACATACAATTTATAGCCATCTGCCAAACGTTCAACCGACAATGCATCATCAAAATCTCTTGCATCTTCGCCGTCAATTGTTATAACCTTGTGCTTTGTGTAATCTGCACGTTTTTTAAAGTTTTTCAAATCAACAGTTTGACTTATTTTTTTTGCTTCGTTCAAAACTTTTGGTTCAAATTTATCAATAAGGTTGAAAGAACGAATAATTGATAATTGTTCTGCTTTTGGTTGGTTTGCTTTGCCCAAAATTTCAACAATTTTGCCACGTGCAACATTGCCACCAACACTGTCCAAATCTAATTCAACCCACACCTTTTGATTATTTTGAGCATTCAAAGAATTGCCTTTAAAAATCCTAATTTGAGGCAATCTAGGGTCATCAGGGAAAACAACATCTTTTGATTTTCCTGTAATAAATGTTCCAACAACATGCGTTGTGTTCCTTTTAAGCACTTTAACAACCCTGGCTTCAATGTCTTGTGATGATTTGGTGTTTGTTATTTCAACCAAACATAAATCGCCGTCTAAAGCACCATTAACAGCAAATGCTGGTATAAAAAAGTCAGGATAATTTTCAACTTTGGCAAAGCCATAGCCCTTTTTATTTATGCTGATTGTGCCTTTTAAATATCCCCTATCCGCTGAAATAGAAACTTTGTTTTTATCATCTAAAAACAAACTGCCGTCTTGAATTAAACTCACAATATTATTTTTGACATCAATTTCGGCTTCTTTTGTAAAAGTTGCCAACTTTTTTGCCAAACTATCTATTGTTGAATAACTTAATTTGTTTTGCCTTATCAATTCTATATAATTTAAATTCATATTAAACATTTTAGCAAATTTATAAAAAATTACAAATCAAAAATATATTACTAATATAATATTTTAATTGCAAATTAATAACAAAAAAAGGCTCGATTGAGCCTTTTAGTTTTAAAACATAGTTGGTATTTTAACCAATAAGCAATATACAATGATAAAGAACACGATAATGCCAGCAATGATGTAACACATTTTTGTGATACGTCCTTCACGAGAGCCACCCTTGTTTTGTGAATAATAACTATCTTGGTTGCCTGTTAAAACATTGCCATAGTTATCATCGCCTGATATTTGCATAAACACCAAAACAATAAGTGTCAAAGCAAGCAAAGCCAAGATAACCAAACAAATGCTTTGAAGCACTGGGAATGACTTTGTAATCCATTGTGGAACTGTTCCTAAAATATAACTCATAAATCCTCCGCAAAATGTTAGATAATGTTGAATGATAAGGTCAATTCAACTTTTGTGCTTTGCGTATTATAGCACACACACAAAATATTGACAAGTAAAAATTCTAAAATTAATGTCTAATATATGTTAAAAATATCAAGAAAGCAAAAAGCAAAATAGCCAAGATTAAAAAACTGATTTTTTCAAAAGTTTTTTGTGTTCCATTGTGCGCTTTAAAAAATTTCATAACACACAGCAAGCCACATGCAAGCAACACAAACCAAATTGTTGCAAACCATAATGATGGCATTGATTGAAAAAAGTTCACAACTTGATAATACGCAGATTTCATAATTTATCCTTTGTTTTATTCTAACAAACATTTAGACATTTGTCAATGTTAAAATTTTTCTTAATTAAAATTTAATTTATTTTAGCAAGGTTGTACCTTCAAAAAATTTGTTTGGTTCAACACCCATAAGGTCAAGGAAAGTTGGAGCGACATCTTTAAGCCCACCTTGTGGTTTTAATTTGTGATTTTCACTGTCAACAACTGCAAACATCACTTTGTTTAAAGTGTGTGCATAGTGCGCTTCTCCATTAGGATATCTCATTTGTTCGCTGTTACCATGGTCAGCGGTTATAATCATAAAATAACCATATTTTTTTGCTGTTTCAGCAATCATTTTCAACCTTCCGTCAAGATATTCAAGTGAAGTAACAACCGCATCATAATCGCCTGTATGACCAATCATATCAGGGTTTGAAAAGTTCACAATAATTGCATCATATCCGTCTTTGATTGCCTCTACTGTTTCATCAGCAATTTTGCCTGCTTGCATGAGTGGTGTTTTGTTGAATTTATCAATTTTAATTGTTGGCACATGAATACGGTCTTCCCCTTTGAAAGGTGGTTCGTATCCGCCATTTAAAAAGTAAGTTACATGGGCATATTTTGTTGATTCGCTTATTTTAACCTGTTTCAATCCCAACTCTGACAAATATTCACTTAAAGTATTTTTTACAACTGTTTTAGGATACAAAATATCTGTTTTTGCAGTTGCAACATCTGCCATTGTAGCAATTTTTGCTGGTCTGCTTGACATAATTTTGACAATTTGACGCAATCTATCTTCCCTAAAGTTAAAGAACAACAGATAATCATTTTCTGTCAAACTGAATTGTTCTTTTGTTTGAACATGAGTAGGCAAAACATATTCGTCTGTGTTGCCAATTTTATGCTGATTTGTTAAATAGTTTTCAATCTCTTCGTTGCTTATACCATTCACATCATCGAACATCGCTTTAACAGCCAATTCTGTGCGGTCATAATTGCTTTCCCTGTCCATTGCATACAATCTGCCACCAATGCTAGCAATTTCACAATTCGGTATCTCTTGCATGTTTTTACGCAATACTTTTAAATATTTTAAACTATCCGCACTCCCACAATCTCTTCCGTCTGTGATAAGGTGCAAATAAATATGTTTTGCCTGTGTAGCAAATACTTTCATCAATTCATAGCAATGTTCAATGTTGCTATGAACATTTTTGTCACTCATCAAACCTATCAAATGGATATCTCCATTATGTTGTTTAACATAATTTTCAACTTTCAACAAAACTTGGTTTTGCCTAAATTTGCCAGACAGAATTTCATCTCTAATAAGTTTTGCTGTTGATGGCACAATTCTGCCAGAACCAATTGTCAAATGTCCAACTTCACTTCCGCCCATTTCCCCAGCAAAAAGCCCAACCGCTTCACCATCAGTTTTAAGCAATGAGATATTACCTTTTAAACTATCTAAAAAAGGTGTTTTTGCATTTGCAACAGCATTGAACTTATCTGGCTTGCCTTCTCCGTATCCATCTAAAACAATCAATATACCCTTTTTGAACATAATCCCCCATTATTAATAGAAAAGGACACATTGCTGTGTCCGTTCCCTTAAACATTTTCAATAACTTCAACACATGGCAATTTTTTGCCTTGAAGCAATGTCAAACTTGCACCGCCACCAGTTGATAAATGTGTTATCTTTTTAGCATATCCCAAATTTTGGATTGCTGCAATGCTATCTCCACCGCCAATCAATGAAACAGCTTTGCTTTTTGCAACATATTTTGCAATCTTGTTTGTTCCCTTGCGGAAGCGGTCGTATTCATAAACGCCTAAAGGTCCGTTCCATACAATAGTTTTTGCCTTTTTAATTGCACGTTTAAACATTTTTATTGTTTTTGGACCAATATCCATACCTTGGTATGATTCGTCAAAGAAACCGCTCATAAAACGTTTGCTGTCGGCATCTTCGCTAAATTCTTTTGCACCAATGTTGTCAATAGGCAAAATAACCTTAACACCTTTTTCTTTGGCTTTATCCAAAATTTCTTTGGCAAGTTCAAGTTTTGTGTTGTCAACAATAGAATTACCAACTGCTCCACCGATTGCCTTTACAAATGTGTAAGACATTCCGCCACCAATCAATATTGTGTCTGCCACATCAAGCAAATTTTCAACAACAGGAAGTTTATCAGAAACTTTTGCTCCACCTAAAATTGCAACGAATGGGTGCGAAGGATTTGTCATCACCTTATCAAACATTTCAAGTTCCTGTTCAACCAAAAAGCCAATAGCATTTGGCAACAATTTAGAAACACCATAAGTTGACGCATGTTTGCGATGTGCGGTTGCAAATGCTTCAAACACATAGATGTCAGCAAGTTCAGCCAAACGAGCAGCAAATTCAGCATTATTCTTTTCTTCTTCAGGATAGAAACGGATATTTTCAAGCATAAGGATATCTCCCTCATGCATTTTATCAATCATTTCCTTTGTGTTGTCAGATAAAACATCTTCAGCAAAAGAAACAGGCTTGTCCAACAATTTGCTCAATCTTGAAAGCACTGGTCTCAATGACAATTTGCTATCAACCTGACCATTTGGTCTGCCCAAGTGTGAACAAATGATTACCTTTGCGTTGTGTTCCAACAAATAATTGATTGTTGGCAAAGTTGCGACAATGCGTTCATCATCAACAATTTTCAAATCATTGTTGATTGGCACATTATAGTCCACTCTTAAAAGCACACGTTTGTTTGTTACATCAATATCTCTAATTGTTCTTTTCATTTTAACTCCAAGAATTGTTTTTATCTTGTAAAAGCATAGATGGTTTAAATATACAATCCACCCAAATTATATACATTCATAATAACATACCGAAAAAAATTTTCAAAATATTTTTTTACAAAAACATTAAATTTGTAAAATATTTTTAAATCAAATTCAAAATTAACTTAACTTTGCAAGTTTGATATATAACTTTATATTAATTTTACACATGCTTTATGCAAAATTCTTCAAAATATGACATAAATATATAAATCAAAATTTAATGGTATTTACCTTATAATTAAATTTTATCAGTTTCCTATTTTTAACAAAATCTACACCGTGATTATTGATAAATAAATATATTTTATTTTTGGAACAATGTGACAAATTATACACTGCCTTTGAATCAAATATAATTTTATGATTATCTCCAAAATGCGTAAAATTATTGCCAACAACAAAACTGGCGAATTTATATGTTTCAGCAAAGGACGATTTATCAAAACAGATTTTTGCGCCTATATTTAAACTGGATATGCTAATATCTTTTCCGTTTGTAACGATTAGAGACCTGATTTTTTCTCCCTTTTCAATGACGTTTACACCTGCAACAACAACCGTGTTTAAATTCTGTGCCAAAGACAGCAGTTCATTAATCACTACTTGATAATTTTTGTTTGAAAAATCAATATCGTAAATAATTCCATAATTAAATATTAATAAATCGCAACTTTTTAGATTTACATAATAATTTAAATAAAAAGATTTATAACTGCCACCAGAGACACAAACAATTTTCATAAAATATTATATGAAAAAATAATTGTTTTTGAATTATTGTTGATATGTAAATTGATTTAATCAAAAATAAAACTTATAAGCACTCAACTCCTGCATTAAGCACATTTTCAATATCGTTATTTTGAATATAATAAACTATATTTTTGCCTTCCCTTGTGTTTTCAACAATGTTAAGTGATTTTAATATTTTTAACTGATGGCTTATGGTTGTTTGGTTTGATTCAAGAACAACAGCAATGTCTCCAACACAAAGTGGTTTTATGGTTAAAAGTATTATTATTTTAAGCCTTGTATCATCACTGAACGCATAAAAAAAATTAGCAAAGTTTTTCAGTTGTCCATTTTGTGGTAGATGTTTTTTTAAATTTATTTCTTCACTTATATCCATATTTTGATTTTAACAAAGCGATAATGTTTGAAAAAACTTTCACAATGTTTTTTGATGTCGAATAAATACAAATAACATAAAAATTTAAACAAGGAGCAAGAAAATGAATATAAATGCATTTTATATTTTGTTCGCAATTCTTATTGCGATAATTGCACAAGCGACAAATACCGATTTAGCCAACAATACAACATTTTTGCTTTTGTTATTGCTTGCATTGGGTGCGTATGGTCAAAATAGTAATAATAACAATAATCAAAATTGTTATGTTTATGGTCAACAACGCAGTTTTATTTAAATTATCTAAAAAATAATTATTTTACAAACAATAAATTTAATTAAAAACATTAAAATTTTAATTAAAAATAATATTTTACATAAAAAAATCCACATTTTGTGGATTTTTTGTTAATTAAATATTTATTTTATTTTTTAATTTTCAAAATAATTTATTCCCATATTGGTTTTCATTTTTATCAAATTTGCATGAGCAACTTTCCTTGCCCTTTCTGTGCCTGCACGCAAAATTTCAAAAACCTTTTCAGGGTGTTGAGCCAATTCTTTTCTTCTTTCACGTATTGGTTGCAAAAGTTCTTGAAGAATGTTATTTAAGAATTTTTTAATTTTCATGTCGCCCAAACCACCATGCATATAGTGGGCTTTTAATTCTTCCAAAGATGAATATTCTGGCAAGTATCTTGCAAAATGTTCAGGCTTGCAGAATACATCAAGATAAGTAAACACAGTATTGCCTTCAACTTTGCCAGGATCTTCCAAATGCACATGATTTGGGTCAGTGTACATTGAAAAAACTTTTTGTTTAATCACGTCAGGCTCATCACAAAGATAAATGCAATTGCCAAGTGATTTACTCATTTTGGCTTTTCCGTCAATGCCAACCAATCTGTAACAACTTTCTTTTTCAGGCAAAACTGCTTGAGGCTCAATCAAAGTTTCACCATAAAGATTATTGAATGAACGTACAATTTCCCTTGCTTGTTCTATCATCGGCAATTGGTCATCGCCAACAGGAATTATATTTGCGTTAAATGCGGTTATATCCGCTGTTTGACTTACTGGATATGTCAAAAATCCCATAGGTATTGCACCACTAAAATCTTTGGATTTAAGTTCCTCTTTAACGGTAGGGTTTCGCTCAAGCCTTGCAAGTGTGACAAGGTTCATATAATAAAAAGTAAATTCAGTCAACTCGCTCACTTCACTTTGCACAAAAAATGTAACCTTGTTTGGATCAAGCCCTACAGATAAATAGTCCAACATCACATTTAGGACATTGTCCCTAACCTTTTGAACATTGCCAAAGTTATCAGTTAATGCTTGGCTATCAGCCAACATCACATAAAATTCATCATAGCCACCTTTGTTTTGCAATTCTATCCTTCTCATTAAACTTCCAACATAGTGACCTATATGCAAATTGCCAGTTGGTCTATCGCCAGTTAAAATAATTTTTTTATTCATAAATTTCTCCTTAAATTTTAATTGTTAATATTAATTTTTTATTATTAAAATATTTTCTATTGATTTTTAATAAAATAGTTTTGTATATTTTGTCGCCATATTAATATATTTAATTTTAAAATTTAAATAATTATTTATTTTTTTAATTGGTTTTTTAAAATAATTATTATTTAATTTTATTTTAATATTTTTATCTAAATTAAATTAATTAAAATAAAAAACTCAACATACCATAAAAACATGTTGAGTTTATAATCAAAAGTTTTCGTGGCGCACAAAATACCACTTACACACTGTGTAAGAATATTTACCAAATACGCCAACTTAATCTTTTCATATTATCTCCTAAAATTTAAAGCAGACTGCTTAAATCTATTTAAATGTTATCAAATAAACATTTGTATGTCAAGGCTTTTATAAAATTTGTTAATTTATGTTTCGCTAGTTTAACTGATATCAATCAAGTTTATTTTTGCTTCGTTTTATTTCATATATCATCATTGCAATCAAATTTGAAGCATACAAAATTGAAAATACAATCAACATAATATCAAAAATGATTTGAGAATTTGAAAAACTTAATAAAACAACCAAAGCATAAGTTATCATGCGCACAAAACACAAAATAAATTCTATCACTGCTTGATGTTCACTTATGTCTTGATATAATCCCGCCTCTTTCAAATCTCTATTACGAATTATATCATAATGAACTTTAAACAATGTTCCTGATATTGCTGTGCAAAAGTTAAAGATTATAACCGTGGTTAAACTAGGCAAGCAGACAAACAACACTACACCTATAATAGGAAACAGACTAAACAAAATATATAAACTGTTGCGGTGCCCTTCTTTTGTAAATCTTGAAAACAAAACAGCCGTAAGCACAACCGACACCCCCACAACACTTGTGATTGCACCAAGGCTCAAATTACTGCCACATTGCAACATAATGCACACACTCATAAGAGTGGAAAGCACAGATGTTGTTCCGTAAATCATGCTAACCTTATAAACACTTTTAATTTTAAAATACATTGGTGGGTTTTGTTTTAAACGTTTGAAATAGTCAATCAAATCAAAATTGCTGTTTTCTGGTTTTTTTGCCTTAACAACAAACGACACGGCAATTTGAATGGCACAAATAACCAAAACATAGATTGCAACTTGACTAAACGTTGAAATTTCAATCAAAGCACCCATTGTGATTGGAAACACCACACTTACACTTTTTTGCAAAACAAATGTCAAAACAGCAAATTTGCTCATGCTGGTTCGGCTAACCATTTCTTGTTTTAACACATTATAACTTGACCAATACACACCTTTAGAAAAACCATCAAGCAAACCAGCAAGCCAAATATATTGCGCTATCACCTCGCCGTAAAACACAGAGAAAACCACAACAAGTGTCCTTAACAGCAACGCCAGCCTATAAATCCAAATCCTGTTTGTTTTTGCAACCAAGAAACTAAAAATAAAATAACCCAGCAACATGCAAGAATATGAAATCAATTCAAAGAGTCCAGCTTTAAAACAATAATTATAAGCACTTGTTGAAAATTGATATAAATGTGCAATAAGGAAAGTTGAAATAAACAGGTCTATAACATTAGCAAAAGTGTGACAAAAAGCCAAACCACGGTTTGCATGTTTATCTTTCTGGCTGGTTTTTATATCATAATTATAACTCATAATGACATTATACAATAAAATCTAAAATAATAAAAATAAAATAAACAATCAACATTCAATTTTAAATTGCGCTTTATCAAAAATGGCTTTTATATATCAATTTGACAAAAAATTTTAAGATTAAAAAACATACAAAAAAACCTCGCATTTGCGAGGTTTTTCCACAATTCATCTATAAATTATAATTGATAAACTGTTATTGAAAGATTTCACTGGCCGGTGAACTCTTTATGCTACAACATAAAATTATCATTCGCTTGCCGTTTGGTAGCTAATCAAACTTGAAGCAGATGATCATAATTCAACATAATCAACCAATTTAAGTTCAATTAAATTTAATTTGATCAGGATTAAATTTAACCACAACTTAAACTGAATTGAAAACACTGAATTATACAATTTTAACCTTATAAAAGGATTTAATTAAATTTGTTTAGTTAAATTAATTAACTAATTTGGTTATTCGTTATGATTAACCAATGATTTACACATCACCAAGGATTAACCAAGAATTTCAGAAACAACGCCTGAACCAACTGTACGACCACCTTCACGGATAGCGAATCTCATACCTTTTTCAATAGCGATTGGGTGAATGAGTTCGATTTCCATTGTGATGTTATCGCCTGGCATAACCATTTCAACACCTTCTGGGAGTTTGATTGAACCAGTAATATCAGTTGTACGAACGTAGAATTGTGGACGGTAACCATTGAAGAATGGAGTATGACGACCACCTTCTTCTTTCTTCAAAACGTAAACTTCAGCTTTGAAGTGTGTGTGAGGTGTGATTGAACCTGGTTTAGCAAGAACTTGACCACGTTCAATTTCAGTACGTTGGATACCACGAAGCAACAAACCTGCGTTATCACCTGAACGAGCTTCGTCAAGTGATTTACGGAACATTTCAATACCTGTGATAACAACTTTACGTGTAGGTTTAATACCAACCAATTCAACTTCTTCGTTGAGGTGGCAAACACCACGTTCTACTCTACCAGTAGCAACTGTACCACGACCTGTGATTGAGAATACATCTTCAACAGGCATCAAGAAAGGTTTATCTGTATCACGAACAGGGTCTGGAATGTAGTTATCAACAGCATCCATCAATTCACGAATGCAGTCGCAAGCTGGGTCATTAACGTTACCAGCTGATGCAGCTTCCAAAGCTTTAAGAGCAGAACCCTTAATGATTGGAGTTGTATCGCCTGGGAAGCCGTATGAGCTCAACAAGTCACGAATTTCCATTTCAACCAAGTCAAGGATTTCTGGATCGTCAACTTGATCAGTTTTGTTCATGAATACAACGATGTATGGAACACCTACTTGACGAGCAAGCAAGATGTGTTCTTTTGTTTGAGGCATTGGGCCGTCTGTAGCAGCAACAACGAGGATTGCGCCGTCCATTTGAGCAGCACCAGTGATCATGTTTTTAACATAGTCAGCGTGTCCTGGGCAGTCAACGTGAGCGTAGTGACGTTTTGCAGTTTCATACTCAATGTGTGATGTGTTAATTGTAATACCACGTGCTCTTTCTTCTGGAGTATTATCAATACCAGCATAGTCTTTTTTGTCGGCATTGAAACCCATACCAGCAAGAGTTAAGTTAATAGCAGCGGTTAATGTAGTTTTACCATGGTCAACGTGGCCGATAGTACCAATGTTAACGTGTGGTTTAGTTCTATCAAATTTAGCTTTAGCCATTTTTAAGTTCTCCTTTTTAAATATAAACAACTATATTCTAGTTTAATTTGCCAACATAAGTCAAGCAAATTTTAGTGGTTTTTTATTTTTGCAATCAAGTGGTATCAATTTTATTTAGCAGCAAATACCACTTGTTTACATCAATAATATAGTTTAAAACCCTACAATAATTTTAACTGTTTAATCAAAGATTATTCAGCCAATTTTTTTCTATCACCGATGATTTTATCAGCAATATTTTTTGGACATTCTGCATAGTGGTCAGGAACCATTGTGAATGTACCACGACCTTGTGTTGAGCCACGAAGGTCTGTTGAATAACCAAACATTTCACTCAATGGAACTTCTGCGTGAATTACTTGGCTACCATATTTTGCTTCAGTGCCGGTAAGCACACCACGACGTGATGTCAAGCCACCCATAACTGAACCAAGATATTCGTCTGGAGTTGTAACTTCAACTTTCATGATAGGTTCAAGCAAAACTGGGTCCGCTTTAGCCATAGCATCTTTAAATGCCATAGAACCAGCAATTTTGAACGCCATTTCACTAGAGTCGACATCGTGGTAAGAACCACCCAACAAAGTAACTTTGAAGTCGATAGTTTCATAACCAGCAACAACACCAGCCTTTTTAGCTTCTTGGATACCTGCATCAATTGGTGGAATAAATTCTTTTGGAACTTCACCGCCAACAACTTTGTTTTCAAAGATGTAGCCTTTATCTCTTTCCAATGGTTCCATCAAAATCTTACAGTGACCATATTGACCACGACCACCAGATTGTTTGATGTATTTACCTTCAGCTTCAACAGCTTTACGGATAGTTTCTTTGTAAGCAACTTGAGGTTTACCAACAGTAACTTCAACACCAAATTCACGTTTCATACGGTCAACCAAAATGTCAAGGTGCAATTCGCCCATACCAGCGATAATTGTTTGACCTGTTTGGTCATCAGTGTATGATTTGAAAGTTGGGTCTTCTTCCATCAATTTAGAGATAGCGATACCTAACTTTTCTTGTGCTTGCTTGTCTTTAGGTTCGATTGCTTGTTGGATAACTGGTTTCATAAATTCCATTTCTTCCAACTTGATAGGATGATTTTCATCGCAAAGTGTATCACCTGTGCCAGTGTTTTTCAAACCAACAACTGCGCAAATATCACCTGCCAAAACTTCATCAATATCAGTACGGTTATTTGCATGCATGTGAAGCAAACGACCAATACGTTCTTTCTTTTCTTTTGTTGCGTTCAAAACGTAACTACCAGCACTTAATTTACCGCTATAAACACGGATAAATGTGATACGACCAACATAAGGGTCTGTTGCAATTTTGAATGCAAGTGCTGCAAATGGTTCATCATCGCTGTTGTTACGTGTAACTTCTGTGCCATCTTCCAATGTACCTTTAATAGGTGGAACATCAATTGGGCTTGGCATATAGTCAACAACTGCATCAAGCAATTCTTGAATACCTTTATTTTTAGCAGCTGTTCCGCAAAGAACTGGGAACATTTTAAGAGAACATGTTGCTTTACGGATACCTTTCTTGATTTCATCAATAGTAAGTTCTTCACCCATGAAGAATTTATCCAATAATTCATCATCAGTTTCAGCAACAGATTCAATCATTTTTTGTCTGTATTCTTGGCATTGAGCAAGCATATTAGCTGGAATCTCTTCTTCTCTAACATCTTTTCCAAGGTCATCATAGAATACATAGGCTTTCATTTTCACAAGGTCAACGATACCTTTGAATGTATCAGCTTCACCAATAGGAAGTTGAAGTGGAACAACATTTGCACCCAAAACGTCTTTCATTGATTTAACTGCTTTTAAGAAGTTAGCATCGTTGATATCCATTTTGTTTACAAAGCAAAGTCTTGGAACGTTAAACTTGCTTGCTTGACGCCAAACGTTTTCGCTTTGTGCTTGAACGCCTGCACGAGCACTGAACAATGCAACCGCACCATCAAGAACTTTCAAACTACGTTCAACTTCAACTGTAAAGTCAACGTGTCCTGGAGTATCGATGATGTTGATTGTGCAGTCTTGCCACTTACATGTGGTACAAGCAGATGTGATAGTGATACCACGTTCTTGTTCTTGTGCCATCCAGTCCATTGTTGCTTCACCATCGTGTACTTCACCAATTTTGTGGTTGATACCGGTGTAGAACAAAATACGTTCAGTGGTGGTTGTTTTACCAGTATCAATGTGAGCCATGATACCGATATTTCTAATTTTTTGTAATGGTACTGTTCTTGCCATTTAATCCCCCTTAAATTACCAACGATAGTGTGCAAAAGCTTTGTTTGCTTCAGCTTGTCTATGCATATCGTCACGTTTTCTGATTGCTCCACCAGCTTGGTTGTAAGCATCAGCAATTTCAGCACTTAATCTTGCGTCCATACCACGTTCGTTACGCTTTCTAGCAGCCATAACCAACCAACGGATTGCAAGAGTTTGTTGTCTATCAGCGCTAACTTCCATAGGAACTTGATAGTTTGCACCACCAACACGTCTAACTTTTGTTTCAAGTTTTGGTTTAACGTTTTCAATAGCTTGGTTAAGCACAACCATTGGTTCTTCACCAATTTTTTCAGCGGAAGTTTTCATTGCACTATAAACGATTGATTGAGCAATACCTTTTTTACCATCTAACATAACTTGGTTAATAAGTTTTGAAACCAAAGCTGAATTGTACAATGGATCAGGTATCACGTCACGCTTTACAGCGGCATTTCTTCTTGACATATATTTTCTCCTTATAAAATTTTATCAAACATCTTTTGATGTTTTAGATTTCCAAACCAATATCATTAAGTAAATCGGCTTGTTCTTCTTTTGACATTTTTTGTATTTTTTGTCTAAACATAGCCACTGCTTTATCAACAGCAATTTCTTCTTCAGTTTTTTGTTTGCCGATTATAAATTCACTGTGTGGTAAAGTTTCAATCCATTTGCAAAATTCTCTCCATTCAGGCAGGCGATGATTTTTGCGTTGATTATAAAGTGTTTTTAATGCTCGATAGTTTGTTGTAAGCCTTGCAGTTAATTCAAATCCGCTTGGCAAATTATATAAAAGTTTAAGATATTTTTCTGCCTTATCTTCGGCATCTGCTGGGTCAGCATCAAGATATTCTTGTTTGATTTCTTCAAGACGTCTCAAAATCAATTTATCAACATACTTATTGCATTGGTCTTCAAGTTTAAACTTGCTTGCCCTGTGCATTGTTGATTGACTTGACACAAAATAAACAAATCTATATCTCTCCAATTCAACCCACATTTTATTTGAGCATCTTAAATCAAACGCAACCAAACAACCTGTAAGGAATTGGTCATGGCCTTCACCTTTTGGTGATTGAGCCAATTTTTCAACTGTTTCTGTAATAACTTCAGTTGGAATATCTGTGTCTATTGCCATTGGATATTTGCTGGCTTTTACACTTTCACTTATATCATAAGTTTTAACATTACTAACTTTCATTTTGTACCTCTTACTATTTAATTTTGCAATGTTATAGTATTTGGCACTCACTAAAAACTAATGTGACTTTGTTTTAATTGACTATATCATCTCAATCAAAACTTATTAACTAAATTTTGTATTGAGAGTACTTGGTTTTATATTAAACCTTATTTAGGGCGCTTAGCACCGTATTTACTTCTACCTTGTTTACGTTTTTGAACAGCGGCAGTATCAAGTGCACCACGAACAACGTGATATCTTACACCTGGAAGGTCAGGAACACGACCACCACGAACCAATACAACATTGTGTTCTTGCAAGTTGTGGCCTTCGCCTGGGATATAACATGTTGTTTCTTTGCCATTAGATAAACGTACACGACAGATTTTACGTAAAGCTGAGTTTGGTTTTTTAGGTGTTGTTGTTGTAACTGTTAAGCACACACCACGTTTTTGTGGGCATTCGTCCAAAAGGATTGATTGTGATTTAGCAGTTTGTTTAACACGACCTTTTCTTACCAATTGATTAACTGTAGGCATTTTTCCTCCTTAAAAATTTGAGAAGTGGAAAGTTTTCCACATTTTTGTCACAATCTGTGACGATTTGTTTTGAATTTAAGCATGTTTCCAAAACAAGATTGCATTGCCTAGCAATGCTCGGTTGATTTTAAACTAAAACCAACAAAAAGCAACCTCTTCCTAATGGCAAAGCAGCATTTTGCCATAGTTGGAACGATTATACTAAATTATAGCCATAAAGTCAATAGTTTTAGCAATTTAAACATCTAAATTTTAGTGAGTTTATACCTAACATTTTTTATTTATTTGTTTTAACATTGCACAAATATGCTAGCAAAAACAAACCAAAATTTCTATATTTTTTTAAGATAATAATTTTATTATTAATATAAATACAGTTTATATCACAATTGAATACCATTGTTATTTTTTATCTCTTAATATGCAAAAGATGATGCTAAATAAAATAAACTTATCTCTATCACTGTTATTTATGAAAATTTCTTTTTTATTACAGTAAAAAATCAAAAGCACAAAAAAAGGCCTGCCAGAACAAGCCTTTTGATTTTTAATTTTGTTTTAACTTTTTCGATTTGTCTTTTATCAAAGCAATGCTTAAACACTGTTAGTTGGTTTGTCTTTTGCGGTGATAATGCTTAAATGAAAAGTAAAATAATATTGAATGAAACAGGTTGATTAAAACACGCTTAATTTTAATTTAGCAAACTAAATCAATTCAATAATTTGATATGTAATGATAAACATTACAAATAGCGCACATGGAACTAGATAAGTTCAATGATTGCCATATCGGCATTGTCACCTTTACGTGTTCCAACTTTAAGGATACGAGTGTAACCGCCACCTTGACCAACTTCTTTAGCACGTGCTGCATATTTTGGAGCATACACATTGAAGATTTTTTCGCAAAGTGGATTTTTGATGTTGTCTATACGTGTAAGGTAATCAGCTTTCTTTTCGCCTGGTTTGCGTTCTTCCTTAACTGAATAAGTTTTTGCCATGATTTTTCTGCGTGCAGCAAGTTTTTTAGGGCCATCGTTCATAACTTCACGAGTAACCTTTTCACCTTTAGCATTAACAGTTGTTTTTGTGACAGTTGTAACATCATCATAAGAATTGATTGCAAGAGTCAACAATTTTTCAACATAACTTTTAAGAGATTTTGCACGAGCAACTGTTGTTTCGATTTTACCTTTCCAAAGCAAATCTGTTGCTTGATTGCGCATGATAGCAAGTCTTTCTTCAGTAGGACGACCTAATTTAGCATTTGACATATTGTTTGTCCTCCTTAATAATTTTCATTGCCTTCAAGGACAATGCCAAGTGCGTCAAGTTTAGCAATAACTTCTTCCATAGATTTAGCACCCATGTTACGAACTTTCATCATTTCACCACGAGTCTTTTTAGCAAGATCACCGATAGTGTCAATACCAGCACGTTTCAAGCAGTTATAACTACGAACGCTCAATTCCATTTCCTCAATAGGTTTTTCGTACAATTTTGTTCTTTCGTCTTCTTTACGAGCAACTAAAATATTCATTCCGTCCATACCTTCAACAAGTTCAACGAACATAGTTGCATAGTCGTTAAGAAGTTTTGCAGAAAGTGCAACAACTTCTTTTGCACTAACTGTGCCACGTGTTTGAACGTCAAGCACAAGTTTATCATAGTCAAGGCTACGACCAACACGGCTTGATTGAACTTCAAAATTCACGCGTTTAACAGGAGTGAATAATGAATCGATAGCGATGTAATCCACTTCATCAGAATATTCTTTGTTTTGACTTGCAGGCACATAACCACGACCACGACCAACATATAATGTCATTTGAAGGTCTGCATCATCGTCAAGTGTGCAAATGTACAAATCAGGGTTTACAATTGAAATGCCTTCTTCACATTCAATATCTTTAGCATAAACAACTTTTGGACCTTTAACATTTAAAGTCATTTTGCCTTTAAAGTCTTCGTCTTTACTTTCAGTTTTAACAGCCAAAGATTTCAAATTTAAAACAATATCTGGAACGTCTTCTGTTACGCCCTTGATTGTTGAAAATTCATGCAACACGCCTTTGATTTTGATACCAACAACTGCTGCACCTGGAAGAGAACTTAAAAGTGTTCTGCGCAACATATTGCCAATCGTAATGCCAAAACCTTTTTCCATAGGTTCTACTGTAATTATAGCATTTGCCCCATTGTCTGATTCTTCAAAAAGAATTTTTGGTTTTTCGATTTCCATCATAATTATTTCTCCTATTATCTTGAATAAAATTCGACAATCAAGTGTTCTTGAATGTTCAAGTCAATGTCATCACGTTCTGGTAATGCCAAAACTTTACCTGTAAGGCTTTCCATATTAAATTCAAGCCATTTTGGTGTGTTGACTTTTGTTTCTTTCAAGTTTTTGAACATGTCAAGTTCTTGTTTGCTTTCCTTAACAGCAATCACGTCACCAACTTTAACTTGGTATGATGGGATATTAACCTTTTTACCATTAACAGTGATGTGACCATGGTTTACGATTTGTCTAGCTTCAGCACGAGATGAACCCAAACCACAACGATAAACCACATTGTCAAGCCTTAATTCAAGCATTTTAAGCAAAGCCCAACCTGTAGCTTCTTTGCTAGCAGCGGCTTTTTCATAACAAATTCTAAATTGTTTTTCAAGCAAGCCATAGTTACGTCTAACTTTATTCTTTTCACGCAATTGAACGCCATATTCACTGATTTTCTTTCTTGCTGTGCCGTGTTGTCCTGGAACAACTGGACGTTTATCGAAAGAACATTTAGTTAAGCATCTTTCACCTTTCAAGAAAAGTTTGCAACCTTCCCTACGGCATTGTTTACAACTTGGACAAGTATTTTTTGCCATATTTCCTCCTATAACCTTCTAGCCTTAGGTGGTCTGCAACCATTGTGAGCGATTGGAGATACGTCTTTAATCATAGTAACTTGAAGACCAGCAGTTCCAACTGCACGGATAGCAGATTCACGAGCAACGCCCGCACCTTTGACATAAATTGCAACTTTAGTGATACCAAAGTTAGCAACATCTTTTAAGCATGCTTCAACAGCATCTTGTGCTGCAAATGGAGTGGTCTTTTTTGCACCACGGTTACCACGAGCACCTGCGCTTGATTGAGCAAGAAGGTTGCCTTGGCAAGTTAAAGATACGATTGTGTTGTTTGGACCAGCCAAAATATGCACTTCGCCTTCACCATTAGGGGCTAAAAATTTCTTTTTCTTTACAACTTTTTTAGTAGTGTTAGCCATTTATTCCTCCTTACTTCTTCTTGTTTGCTATTGTCTTTTTAGGACCTTTACATGTACGAGCATTTTGCTTGCTTGATTGACCACGAACAGGCAAATGTGCAATGTGACGAAGTCCACGATAGCATCTGATTTCTTTTAATCTTTTGATGTCTAATGCAACATCTTTACGTTTTTCACCTTCAACGGTGTAATTTGCTTCAATATATTTACGAATTGCAGCAATATCGTTTTCGGTAAGATCTTTGACACGAGTGTCAGGGTTAATCCCTGTTTCAGCCAAAATTTTGTTGGAAGTGGTTCTACCGATACCGTAGATATAAGTCAAACCAATTTCCACTCTTTTTTCATTAGGTAAATCCACACCGGATATACGAGCCATTTTGATTCCTCCAAATAATATTTGTGATGCTTTTATGTGCGCTTGCCAAAGGCAAACATGTATTTTAAACATTATCAATTGTTAAATTAAGTAAAATTTAAAATTTGCTTCCAAATCCCAATAAGCATCAAAATTAGGATTTTGGATTATTTACGTCAAGAACAAAGTTCAAAACATAATTTTATATTGGTTATTATACTCACAACACCAAATTGCCGCGAGGTGTTATGCTTGTTTTCAAATTTAGTTTGTCAATATGCTTTGTAAGGATAGTACTTACAAACAAAGACAGTCAAGGGTTAGCCTTGACGTTGTTTATGTTTAGGTGATTTTGAACAGATTACCATAACTTTACCGTTACGTTTGATAACCTTGCATTTTTCACAAATTGGTTTAACAGATGGACGCACCTTCATGCTATTTATCTCCTTTTTGAGTTAAAAATTTAAAATTTGCAGACTGGTTCAGTTTTCAAATTTAGTTTTTATCACGCCAAACGATTCTGCCTTTGGTTAAGTCATAAGGTGTCATTTCAACTTTAACTTTGTCGCCAAGCAAAACACGTATTTTATTAGTACGCAACTTGCCTGAAACATAAGCAGTGATGTAATGATTGTTCATGATTTTAACCTTGAAATTGCCATTTGATAAAACATCAACAATTTCGCCTTCTACATCGATAACATCTTCTTTCGACATATTACTCCTTTACATTTTGATATACTTTAAGCATATTGTAGATTTCAGTGTCAGTGACGATTGGTGAAAGGAACTTGTTGTAGATCATTTCATCATGCGCCAACTTCACCAAGTGTTTTGGATTTTTTGTCTTTAATTTGTTACGAACTCGAAATCTACCATCTATTATAACAGGATATCCAATTTTGTCAATAGAAACCACTAAAAATATGCGGTTTTTATCGTGTCCTGCAACCGACTTTACAATATCACCGGCTGTAAATTGATTGTTCATACCTCTCCTATAATGACAGAATTTCTACACCATCTTTTGTTATCAAAATAGTGTTTTCATAATGCGCTGCTGGAAGACCGTCCCAAGTGGAAATTGTCCAATCGTTGTCTTCCATAACCACATCACGTTTGCCAAGTGTGACCATTGGTTCAATTGCCAAAGTCATACCTGCTTGCAATACAATACCTGAATTGTATTTGCCATAGTTTGGCACATAAGGGTCTTCGTGCATTTCTGTACCAATCCCGTGCCCAGTTAACTCACGCACAACACCATATCCACGATCTTCAAGATATTTTTGGATTTGGTGGCTGATATTACCCAGCCTACTGCCAGCCTTAATACCTTTAAGACCTTCAAAGAATGATTGTTTTGTATCGTTAATTAACTTTTGTTTTTCAATTGAGATATTGCCAACAGGGAAAGTCCTTGCGGCATCACTCTGCCACCCGTTGTAGATGACGCCACAGTCAATGCTGATTATGTCGCCATCTATTAAAGGCTGATCATTACAAAATCCGTGCACCACTTGTTCATTTACACTTGCACAAATGGTAAACGGAAAACCCTCGTATCCGAGGAAGGAAGGAATAGCGCCTTGGGATTTAATATATTGATAGGCCAAATCGTTAAGGCGCAAACTTGTTTGGCCAGGAAATATGTGTTGTTCAAGCATATTCAAGGTATCCCTTAAAATTTTGCCTGCTTGACGCATAATTTCAATTTGTTCTTCATTTTTAATGGTTATACTCATTTTATCACCCTCATCACATCTTCAAGCACCTGTTTTGGTGACCTGCTTGCATCAACATCAACAACTTTAACACCCCAAGATTTATACAAATCTAAAAGCGGTAAAGTGTCTTTTTCAAAAATTTCAAATCTTTTGTTTATTGATTCAATAGTATCGTCCGCACGGGTTGCCAATTTGCCACCACATGCTGGGCAATTTTCTCCATTAACTGCTGATTTTTTTGTTATCATTTTGCAATTTGTGCAAGTTAAACGATTAAGCAACCTATCAACCGCTTTATCCTTGCTTAAATTGAGATGAATAACAAGGTCTATATCCATAAAATCTTTCAAACGTTTTGCTTGATTAGGTTCACGAGGGAAGCCGTCAAACACAACATTTTTAGATTTTATAGCTTTAAGTTTGTTTTGCAAAACTGCCATAACTGTGTCAGTGTCAACAAGCGCACCTGCATTGATACGTTCAGCGATAAACTTACCAAGTTCAGAGCCTGTTGCAATTTCATCACGAAACAGTTGACCAGTTGAAATCAATTCAAAATCAATTACATTTTGAAGTTCAGCAACAAGTGTACCTTTTCCAGAACCTTGAATGCCGATTAAAACGATATTCATATAACCCCTTTTGAAGACAAAGTCTCAAATAGAAACTTTGTTATTGTGGATAAGCCAACAATAATAAAATTGCCAGCCTATTTTAAAAATCCACGATAATTTTTTGCAAGCATTTGCGCTTCAAGTTGTTTATCAAATTCAAGGGCAACAGAAACAACGATAAGCATACCAGTTGCACTGAATGCACTTGTAACACCACCTGCACCAATTGCAGTGAAGAGCAATGTTGGAACAAGTGCCATGAATGCCAAGAAAATTGCACCAAAGAGAGTAATTCTCTTGTTGATATTGCCTAAATAATCTGCTGTTGGCTTACCAGGACGAATACCTTGAATAAAGCCACCATTTTGTTGAATTTGACGTGAAATTTGTTCAGTATCAAATTGAAGTGATGAATAGAAATATGCAAAACCTAAAATCAAAAGTGACAATACAATTGCATAAATCCAACTGCCTGCACCAAGCCATTTATTCCACCAACCGATGAAACCACCAGTCGCATTAGGATTGATGATTGACATGATAAGTTGTGGGAATGAAAGGATTGTACTTGCAAAGATGATTGGCATAACGCCATTTGCATTTACACGGATAGGAATGAATGTTGATTGACCACCATACATTTTTCTACCCTTCATTTGTTTTGCGTATTGTACGTTTACACGTCTTTCACCGCCGTCAACAAAGACAACAAGTGCAAAGATTAATACCAAAACAACAATGAATAAAATTAAACGCCAAATTGCTCTTTGTGTTGTTTCGCCACCAACTGTCATATCTTGGAAGTTACCAAAGATAGTTGTTGCGCCACTTGACAAGATACCAACAAAAATCAACAATGACATACCATTGCCAATGCCTAACTCTGTGATTTTTTCACCAAGCCAAACAGTGAACATAGCACCAGCAACAAGCATTGTTACAACAAATGCGTAGAATACAAATTTGTTGTTGCCAAAAGCTGTTAAATCAGCATAACTTGCTGTGTTAAAGCCAATAGCGATACCAAGAGCTTGCGCAATTGCAATGATAAGCGCTGCAATTTTTGTGTATAAATTTAAACGTTTTCTACCATCAGCACCACCATCTTTTGCCATTGCTTGCCAGCTAGGGATAACTGCGCTTAACAATTGAATAATAATGCTAGATGTGATGTAAGGGGAAACACCTAATGCCAAGAATGAACCTTGACTTAAAGCGCCACCACTTACTGCACTTAACAGACTTAAGAAAGTGTTACTTTCTACGTTACTGCTATATGCCCCGCTGTCAACACCAGGGATTGGGATCCAACAACCAAGGCGGTAAATGAATAATAAGAGAATAGTTAAAAGTAACTTATTTCTTATTTCCTTAATTTTAAATGCGTCAGCTAATGTTTTAAACATTATACCTCCTCTATACTGCCACCTTGTGCTGTAATTTTATCTTTTGCTGTTGCTGTAAATTTGTTAGCAACAACTTTTAAAGCAACAGTAAGTTCGCCATTGCCCAAAATTTTAACGCCGTCTTTTTCAACTTTTGAAAGGATACCACTTTCAAGGAGTTTAACAGCATCAACAGTTGTGTTAGCTTCAAAAATATTCAAAGCGCCAACGTTCACAACAGAATATACTTTTTTAAATTTAGCATTGCTAAATCCTTTGATAGGAACTCTTCTGTACAAAGGGTTTTGACCACCTTCAAATCCAGGACGAACACCGCCACCAGAACGAGCATTTTGGCCTTTGTGACCTTTACCAGAGGTTTTGCCTACACCACTACCGATACCACGACCAAGACGTTTTTTGCTTGTCCTAGCGCCTTCGGCATAAGTTAATTCGTGTATATACATAATCTCTCCTTTACGCTTCTTCTTCCACTTTTAACAAGTGTTTAACTTTGAAGATGCTTCCTCTTATACAATCGTTGTCAGGAAGAACACGGGTTTGACCAAGTTTTTTGAAACCAAGGGCTTCAACAACTTTGGCTTGTTCTTTATTATAACCAACAGCACTCTTTACGTAAGTAACTTTGATGGTTTTTTGTGATTTTTTAGCCATATATCCTCCTAAATTTCTTCAACTGATTTGCCACGGAGAAGAGCAACTTGTTCTTTTGTTCTTAATGATTTAAGACCATTCAAAGTAGCCCTAGCAACGTTGATTTTGTCAGTTGAGCCATAAATTTTTGCAGTTAAATCTGTGTAACCTGCCATTTCAAATACAGTACGAGCCGCACCACCAGCAATCAAACCGCTACCTTTTTTAGAAGGAAGCATTTTAACGCTTGTTTTAGCAAATTTGCCAATGATTTCGTGTGGGATTGTACCATCAATTACAGGAACAGTAATTAAAGATTTTTTAGCAGCTTTTGTTGCTTTTTCGATAGCAGCTGGAACTTCGGCAGCTTTTGCCAAGCCCATGCCAACTCTACCCTTTTTGTCACCTACGATAACAAGAGCAGAAAAACGCATTGTACGGCCACCCTTAACAACTTTTGTTACACGGCGTACGTCCAACATTTTCTTGTCGAATTCGTCTTTGATTTCTTCTCTTTCTCTAGGCTTTCTAAATTCACGTTTTTGTTGTTGTGCCATAATCTCTCCTTAAAATTCCAAGCCACCGGCTCTAGCGCCGTCAGCAAGTTCTTTAACTCTTCCTGTGTAAAGATATCCACCACGATCAAATACAACAGTTTTGATTTTTGCTTTTTTAGCAAGTTTAGCGATTTGTTCGCCAACAAATCTAGCTGCTTCTTTGTTTGTCATATCTTTAACTTGTTCTTTGATTTCTTTTTGAGTTGTGTTGCAAGCAACAAGAGTAACACCCTTTGTATCATCAATGATTTGAGCATAAATGTTGCTTAAACTACGATACACACAAAGACGTGGGCAAGCGCTTGTACCAGATAAATTATGACGTAATCTGATATGGCGTTTAACACGTTTTGCATTTTTATTTTCTTTATTTATCATAACTTACCTCCTACTTTTTCTTACCGGCAGCCTTACCTGGTTTTAAGATGACTGGTTCATTTGTGTAATGAATGCCATAACCATGGTATGGTTCCATTGGGCGGATTGCACGAATTTTTGCTGCAACTTCGCCAACTAATTCTTTGTTTGCACCACAAACAAGGATTGTGTTGTTGTCTGGAACTTCAAATGTGATACCTGCTGGTTCTTCAACTTCAACAGGGTGAGACAAACCTAAAGCCATAACCAATTTTTTGCCTTGTTTGTTGAGTTTGTAACCGACACCATTAACTGTCAAAGATTTTTTATAACCATCTTTAACGCCCATAACCATGTTATGGATAAGTTGACGATACAAACCTTGTTTTGCATTGCTATCTGTTGTGTCATCAAGACGTGTAACATAAACGTGACCATCTTTAACTTCAACTGCAATATTTTTTGAAAATTCTTGAGTTAAAGTATCTTTAGCACCTTTAACTGTTACAACATGACCATTAACTTCAACAGTAACACCTGCTGGGATAGCGACAGGTAATTTACCAATTCTTGACATATCTTACCCTCCTACCATACATAAGCGAGCACTTCGCCGCCTACGTTCATTTTTCTAGCAACCTTATCTGTAACGATGCCTTTGCTTGTTGAAACAATTGCAATACCAAGACCATTAAGAACTTGTGGTAATTGTTCAGCGTTAGCATAAATTCTCAAACCAGGTTTGCTGATTCTTTTGAGCCCTTGAATAACTTTTTCGCCATTAGGACCATATTTAAGTGTGATTTCAATCATGTTGACACCGTCAACAACTTCTGTTTTGTAATCAACAATAAAACCTTCATTTTTTAAGATTTCAGCGATTGCAAGTTTGGTTTTTGATTGAGGAATAAGCACACTTTCATGCTTTGACATATTCGCATTGCGGATACGTGTAAGCATATCTGCGATTGGGTCTATACTTAACATAATCTCTCCTTTTTACCAACTAGCTTTCTTAACGCCAGGGATTTCACCTTTGTTAGCCAAATTTCTAAAACAAATTCTGCAAATACCATATTTTTTAAGCACTGCATGTGGACGGCCACAAAGAGAGCAACGTGTATATTCACGAGTTGCGAATTTTTGTTGTCTTTGTTGTTTATTTATCATTGCTTTTCTTGCCATAATCCACTCCTACTTCTTTTTTCTAAATGGTACGCCCATTAATTTTAACAATTCGAATGCTTCTTCGTTTGTGTTTGCTGTTGTAACAAACATAATATCGAAACCACGAACAGCATCAATCTTATCATAAATGATTTCTGGGAAGATGATTTGTTCTTTAACACCGAAACTGTAGTTACCACGACCATCGAATGATGTTGTGCTCAAACCTTGGAAGTCACGCACACGTGGCAATGCAACTGAAATCAATCTATCGAAGAATTCATACATTTTTTCACCACGAAGTGTAACTTTTGCGCCAATTTTTTGACCTTGACGAAGTTTGAAATTTGCAACTGATTTTTTTGCATAAGTAACAACTGCTTTTTGACCAGCAATCAAGCTTAATTCATCAACTGCTGTGTTGAAACTTTTAGCATTGTCTTTTTCTTTACCAAGACGAAGTGACAAAACGATTTTTTCAATGTGAGGGATTTGCATTACATTTTTGTAACCAAATTTTTCTTGCATTGCAGGTTTTACAACTTCGTTATAGTATGCATGACGTCTATTAATTTCTTTTTCCATGTGTCATACTCCTTTATGCTTTTTTGCTAGTTTTTGTTGTTTTTGTAGCTTTTTTTGCCACTTCCAAACTAGCACCGCATTTTTTACAAACGCGTACGTGTTTGCCATCGACATCATTGTGAGCAACACGAGTTGCTTTTTTGCACGCTGGGCAAACAACTTGAACGTTAGAAGCATCAATAGCGCCTTCAGATTTAATGATTCCGCCCTTGTCATCTTTGCTTCTTGGTTTTGTGTGGTGAGATTGAATATTAACGTTAGCAACAATAACTTTGTTGTTATCACGGTTAACTTCAAGCACTTCACCAGTTTTGCCAGCATCTTTACCAGCAATTACTAATACGTTATCGCCTTTTTTAACACTTAACTTCATATTCGACCTCCTATAATACTTCTGGTGCAAGTGAGATTATTTGAGTAAATCCTTTTGCACGAAGTTCTCTTGCGATAGGTCCAAACACACGAGTACCACGAGTTGCTTTTTGTTTATCAATAAGCACTGCAGCATTTTCGTCAAATTTGATAACACTGCCGTCAGCACGTTGAACGCCTGTTTTTGAGCGAACAATAACTGCCATAACAACATCACCTTTTTTAACTTTACCGTCTGGATCTGCTTTTTTAACAGAGGCAACGATCACATCGCCAATGTTAGCAAATTTTCTAACTGAACCGCCAAGACAACGAATGCACATAATTTTCTTTGCGCCTGAATTGTCTGCCACGTTCAAAATTGAAAATGGTTGTATCATGATTTTGCCTCCTATTTAGCTCTTTCAACGATTGTAAGAAGACGGAAGTATTTGTCCTTTGAAAGTGGACGAGTCTCTTCAATCACAACAGTGTCACCGATGTGAGCATCGTTCTTTTCGTCATGAGCTTTATATTTTTTTGTATATGTCATATACTTTTTGTAAATTGGGTGTTTTTTCTTGCTGGTAACCAAAACAGTAATAGTTTTGTCCATTTTATCAGAAACAACAACACCTTGAATTGTCTTGTGGTTTACTTGTTTTTCCATAATATTACTCCTTTGCTCCAGCTAATTTTTTTGCGTTCAATTCAGTTTTAACTCTAGCAATTTCACGTTTTGTTTCACGGATACTAGCTGTGTTTTGAAGTTGACCAACTTTCTTTTGGAAAGTTAAATTGAAAAGCGCACTGCTTAATTCTTTTTCTTTGCTGGTCAATTCTTCAACTGACATGTTTTTGTAATTATTCTTCATTGTTTTCACCGCCTTTTTCCTTGCGAACTACTTTAGTTTTGCAAGGAAGTTTGTGAGAAGCAAGCCTTAATGCTTCCAAGCATTGTTCTTCACTTGGACCGCTAACTTCCAAAATGACACGGTCACGTTTTACAACTGCTACGTGTCCAACTTGTGCACCTTTACCGCTACCCATACGAGTGTCAGCAGGTTTTTTAGTGATAGGTTTGTGTGGGAAAACCTTAATCCAAACTTGACCACCACGTTTCATGTATCTGTTGATAGCAACACGTGCTGCTTCAATTTGGTTAGGAGTGATCCAACATGGTTCTGTTGCTTGGAGACCATAGTCACCATAGCTTACGAAATTACCACGAGTGGCACGACCAGTTAAACGGCCACGGAATTGTTTTCTTCTTTTTTCTCTTTTAGGTATTAACATATTAGTTTTCTCCTTTCTTGTGGCTTTGAACAGTGCTTTGAGAAACTTTACCCAAAATTTCGCCTTTGTTGATCCAAACTTTTACGCCCAACACACCGAAAGTTGTGTGTGCTTCAACGCAAGCATAGTCAATGTTAGCACGAATTGTGTGAAGAGGAAGCAAACCTTCATGATAGTGTTCACTACGAGCAATTTCAGCACCGTCAAGACGGCCAGAAACCATAGTTTTAACACCAACAGCACCAGCACGCATAACACGTTGCATAGCACTCTTCATTGTACGTCTAAATTGAGCACGTTTTTCAAGTTGAGCAGCGATTGATTCAGCTACAAGTTTTGCATCTAAATCAGGATTTTTGATTTCAACAATATTAACGTTTACTTTTTTAGCAGTTGAAAGTTTTTCAACATTCTTTTTCAATGCTTCAACACCAGCACCTTTTTGACCAATAAGCACACCAGGTTTAGCTGTTGAGATTGAAACTGTTACACTGTCATTTGTTCTTTCGATAAGAACATTTGAAACTGCACAATTTTTGTATTCTTTAAGGATATAATTACGGATTGTATTATCTTCCTTAATGTTAGCAGCGATTTCTTTTTTATCTGCGTACCAAAAAGAATTCCAAGTCTTATTGATACCAAGTCTCATTCCATTAGGATTTACTTTTTGTCCCATAATTTTTACTCCTTATTTTTACTATCTAGCACAACTTTGATGTGGCTAGTTCTAGTTACAATTCTGTCAGCACCATGAGCACGGCCACGGAAGTAAACTTTGTTTACACGTGTTGGGCCTTGTCCAAGGATAACTTCAGCCAAATACAAATCGTGAACATTAAGTCCTTTATTGTTTTCAGCATTAGCACCAGCAGATTTAACAACTTTTAATAAGATAGCAGCAGCATCGTGTGGCATATTGCTTAAGATTGCAACTGCATCATCATAACTCTTTCCTCTAACTTGGTCGATAACAATTTTAGCCTTTGTAGGAGCCAAACGTACAAAACGTACACTAGCATAAGGACGAGTTTCTTTATTTGCTTTGATTTGTTCAGATTTTTCTCTAATTCTCTTTGCCATATTTTACTCCTATTTAGCTGCGGCTTCTTTTTGTTTGTGACCTTTAAATGTACGGGTTGGAGCAAATTCACCTAATTTGTGACCAACCATATCGACAGTACAGTACACTGGAATATGTTTTTTACCATTGTGAACAGCGATTGTGTGACCAACGAATTCAGGGTAAATTGTGCTTGATCTTGACCATGTCTTGATAGCTTTCTTTTCACCTTTTTCATTCATTGCAACAACACGACTCATAAGTTTTTGTTCAACATAAGGTTTTTTCTTTAAACTTCTACTCATATTTCACTCCTACTTAGCATTGCATCTCTTAACCATAAGTTTATCAGATGCTTTGTTGTGTTTTCTTGTCTTGTATCCAAGAGCAGGTTTACCCCAAGGAGTCATAGGACCAGCATGACCAACTGGTGACTTACCTTCACCACCACCATGTGGGTGATCAACAGGGTTCATTGCGCTACCACGTACTGATGGACGAACACCCATGTGACGTTTACGGCCAGCTTTACCCAAAGATACAATTTCATTTTCTTCATTGCCAATTTCACCGATTGTTGCACGGCAAACTGCCAATACTTTTCTCATTTCGCCACTTGGCAAACGAAGAGTAACATAAGCACCTTCTTTAGCCATAAGTTGAGCAGATTCACCAGCTGAACGAACCATTTGACCACCACGGCCAGGTTGAAGTTCAATGTTGTGAATTTTTGCACCAAGTGGAATGTCTTTAAGTTCCAAGCAGTTACCTGGTTTGATTTCAGCACCAGTACCACTCATAACTTTGTCGCCAACGCTTAAACCACGAGGAGCGATAATAAATCTTTTTTCACCATCAGCATAAGTAAGCAATGCAATATATGCTGTACGGTTTGGGTCGTATTGAATGCTTTCAACACGTGCTACGACACCATCTTTTTTCCTTTTGAAATCGATTACACGATATTTACGTCTGTTTTCGCCACCGATGTTTCTAACTGTGATTTTACCTTGAGCATTACGACCACCAGTCTTTTTAACAGTTGTTAAAAGTGATTTAGGTGTAACGGCATCTTTAGTCAATTCTTCATAAGTCTTATAGCTAACGAAACGGCTACCTGCAGATGTAGGTTTTTTAGTTCTTATTGCCATACTATCTCCTTTTAGTTCAAGCTTTCGAAGAATGCGATAGGTTTGCTGTCAGCTTTCAAGAAGACGATAGCTTTTTTGTAATCGCTTGTTCTACCAGTTACTTGACCACTTTTTGTGTTTCTTGTTTTAAGTTTGCCTGTGCAATTGATTGTGTTTACACGTGCAACTTGCACTTCAAACAATTCTTCAACTGCTTTTTTGATTTCAATTTTGTTTGCAGATTTTGCAACTTTAAATGTATAAACTTTATTTGGAATACCTGCGTATGACTTTTCTGTCATAATAGGTTCTAAAATGATTTGTTGTGCTTTCATATTAAACGTAAGCCTCCTCTAACTTTTTCATTGCATCAGTTGTGAATACAACATAAGTGTTTTCTACAATTTCAGCCACATTTAACAAGTCAGCATCAACACAACTAACTTTTTCAAGATTGTTTGTTGCTCTAACAACATTTTCGTCTTTACCTGCAGTTACGATAACTGTACGTTTATCCAAACCGAAAGTTTTTAAGAAATTGTTTGCTGTTTTTGTTTTGTTTTCAAAATCAACTTTATCAAGCACAACAACTTCGTTTTGACGAATTTTTTCACTTAATGCACTTGCAAAAGCGATGTCACGCATTTTCTTGTTGATTTTTTGACTGAAGTCTCTTGGCTTTGGAGCGAATACTACGCCACCGCCAGTGAATTGTGGAGCACTCTTTTCGTCATGACGAGCATTACCTGTGCCCTTTTGACGATAGATTTTCTTTTTGCTTGCATTGATTTCGCTACGTGTCAAAGTTGATTTTGTGCCTTGACGAGCATTGTTGTGCAATGCAACGATAACTTGATGAATCAAAGGTTGATTGTAGTCAGCACCGAACACCATATCGTTAAGTTCAATTTTGCCAACTTCTTCCTTTTTCATATTATAAACTTTAAGTTCCATAGTTCTCTCCTTTAAGCCTTGGCAGCGGTCTTAACAACTACGATAGATTTCTTTGGACCAGGGATTGCACCTTTAACCAAAAGCAAATTTCTTTCCGCATCAACACGAACAACTTTCAAGTTTTGAACTGTTGCTGTTTCGTGACCGTAGTGACCAGGCATATTTTTACCCTTGAATACACGGCTTGGGGTTGAGTTAGCACCCATTGAACCAACTTCTCTATGAACAGGGCCTACACCGTGTGTCATTTTAAGACGTTGTTGGTTCCAACGTTTGATAACGCCAGTAAAACCGTGACCTTTTGTTGTGCCAGTTACATCAACGATGTCGCCAGCTGTAAACATGTCAGCTTTAACTTCTTGACCAACACTGAATTTTGATGTGTCGTCAAATCTAAATTCTTTTAAAACACGTTTTGCGTCAATGCCAGCTTTTTTGAATGTGCCAGCAACGCACTTGTTTACGTTTTTGGCTTTGATTTCGCCAAATGCTAATTGAACTGAATCATAACCGTCTTTTTGAACGTTTTTGATTTGAGTTACATAGCAAGGACCTGCTTCAATAACTGTTACAGGTTCAACTCTACCATCTTCGGTGAAAAGTTGAGTCATACCAATCTTTTTACCTATAATTGCTTTTTCCACAGTTTCCTCCTTATAATTCAACCTTAATGTCAACACCAGCTGGTACGTTCATTTTCAAAAGTGTATCAACTGCTTTTGCATTAGGTGCATAGACATCGATAAGTCTAAAATGTGTACGCGATTCAAATTGTTCACGTGAATCTTTGTTTACGTGCGTACTACGTAAGATTGTAACCACTTCACGTTTTGTTGGAAGTGGGATTGGGCCTGAAACTTTACAGCCAGACTTTGTTGCGGTATCAAGTATTTTTGAAACCACATTTTCGATTAAACCTGTATCGTAAGAAGCAAGTTTAATTCTCAATTTTGTTGTTGCCATTTAATTCTCTCCTTTTATATTTTTAGTCAACACCCTAACTAGTGACCTTAACATTGACACATCAGCCAAGCAGTTTGAGATATTTCACTCACTTACCAGATTGTATTTTCACTTGTCTATCATATTTCGCCATATTTTGCATACGCATTAAATAAGGTAAATGTTGATAATGCAAATTTATAATACAATTTACACTGACCCGTGTGTTAAGTGCGGGTTTCCAAAAGAAAATGCCTCACACTTTGGTTCGGCAATCAATCCACTAGCACTCTTATGAGTTATGGTCGGCACAAATTCCCATTTGCTGTTGCTAGCAAATGCAACCTTATGCGTCACTCCACATAAAACCAGCGAAATTATTCTATCAAAGACCAATAACTTTGTCAACCCTTTTTTAAAAACTTTTTTAAACAATTTGGCAACACTAAATTTGCAAAAAAAATTTCAAAAAGGTATTTACAAATTTTTTAACATGTGATACAATGCAAACAAATAAAATATTGATAAGGAGAAATTATGCCAAAGGTAAACATTCAAGTTTTGAACAAATATAACTCTTATTCAAACGTTCAATTGGTTAAAGAATTCTTAACAGATGCCCGCAATGATGGTCAAATGGTTACTGCTTCATCATTCGTTCCTGATGTTATGGGCAATTTCTTGGGCAAGATGTCTGCAGACGACAAGACATTCTTATATTCACGCGTTAAAAAGAGTGTTGATTTAATCCAAGCTATTTATGATTTGTACATGGACAATTTCCAATACTGCGATTTCGCTTTGAACCTTGAAGCGCTCACAAAAGTTTTGGAAGATTTTGTTAGAACAAACACACGTGCAATCCCTGATGTTAAGTTGAGAGAAAGTTTCGAAAATTTCTTTACACCTATTCTCCACAATGCTTATACTTTCAGGAACAACAATCAAATAATGTTGTAAGATTGTATAATATTTGGCTGATACATAAATTTAATATCACTTGCATTTAGTGCAAAATAAAAAAACTCGCTGTTTGATGCGAGTTTTTTTATTGTGATAAACAACAAACCAAATTTATATTTGTTAGCAAAATATATTTATGTGTTTGTTAAATTAAATTATTTATTAATTACAATCAAATTTTCAAAAGTTAAATGATATTAGTTCCAAAATTACATAATTTTACTTCCAAAATTACATAATTTTATCAATTTGTTCGCCAATCTCTTCAACTTTAACTGCTGGTGTGATTGTTTGATTATCAGTTTGTTCCAAAGGCATTGTAACTTTTGTTTCTGTTTGAATTGTTGCGCCGTTTGTTGAAACTGTGTTATTATTTTGCAATGTTTTGTCAATCATCTCTTCTTGCGTTTTCCTTTCCCAATCGCTAAGGCCTTCAGCCAATTGCTTTGTCAAATTTGTTTGACGTGGTTGTTCTGTCCTTTGCACACCAGGTCTTGTTGCTGATTGGCCTTGAGGGTTGCCACCCAAAGTCGTGTCAAAATCATAATCTTTTTGAGGTTCACTTTTTGCTGCAGAGGTTGATTTTGTTTCCGCATTAGCAGGTTTGCTAGCAGTTGTTTTATCTGTTGCTTTCTTAACCTCTGCTTTTTTAGCAGTTGGTTTAGATGCTTTTTTCACATCTTTCTTTGCCCCTGCCGCTGGTTTTGTTGATGCTGTCTGTTTTGTTTCAGCAACTTGAGCAACAAGATTTGGTGCTGATGATTTAACTTCTTGTTTTGCGTCAACTTTATCTTCAATAGATGATATTGTTGCTTGAGTTGTTTCGTCAGTTAAAACTCTTGCAAATTGCTGATGTGTTTGTCCAGAAATTTTTGACAATTCGTCAATAAGCATTTGCTTTGCTTCAATCACGGTTGTGTTAGTTGTTGAAATATAATTTTCTCTTTGCTTTGCCTCCAACGATTCCGCCACCGCTTGTTGAGACACTGTGGCATTTGTTTCGTTTTTAGCAACAATGTATTCGGTTGCAACATCGGTCAATGATTGACGTGCTTCAGCGCCAAACGTGTTTACCACAAATTTTGAAGTAACAACTTCTTGATTTTCATCAACAACTGGTGCATTACTTGTTTCAATTGTTTGGGCAATTTTAAGATTGCGTTCTACTGTTATATTCCTTTTTTCAACTTGGAATTCTTGTTTTTCACTATCGGTCAAAACATTCAAATTATTTTCAATTGCTTGTGAGACAATTTCGTTAACAGTTTTTGCAAAAAATGGTTTATCAAGCCTTAAAACACTTGGTTGTTTTGAAACCACTTCTTTAACTTTTGCATCAACACATTTTTTAAGTTCTGGATATCTTGATACAATTTGCAACATTTGCACTGCATAATCAGATTCAATCTCTTCAAGTTTGTTTTCGTTTTTAAGCAATATTTGATTTGCTTTCATCAAGTATTTAAAGCGATTTACAATGCCAACATATTGCGCCAAAGTTTCTTCGTCCATATTGAACACATCAAGTGCATTGCCAGTAAATGTTGAAATATTCCATTTTGAATATACCGCATTTTTATCCACGACACCTGAAGTTTCAAATGTATCCAAAACATATTCGTTTATATTGCTAAACAGCCCACTGTTCGATTTGAAATTGGCTTGAAAATTAACTTTTTCAGCCAAAGTTAAAACAGCATGCTCCCCCTCATACGTCACAAAAAATGTTATTTGTTTGTCAAGTTTTATAACACTGCTACAAACATCAATATTGTCAACTGTATCAACAATATACTTTGGTATAGCAATAAGTTCATTTACAATTACAGGGTCAACAACATAGTTGCCTTCAACATCAAAATCGCCCAACATGCAACCCAAAATTGTATGACGCAAATTGTTAAACTTTAAACTATCTATTTCAGCATTGTCTGTAACAAAACCTTGTTCGCAATCATTCTTAACATATTGTGACATAGTTTTCTCCTTTTGTAATAATCAATTTTGTTGTATAAATTATAGCATAGCAAAAGCAAAATTACAAACAAAACATATAATTTTAATTTGCAAATTTAAAGTCTGCTTTTTTTATAGTTTCACATAAAATGGCAGATAAAATATATCATTTTTGATTTATCAAATGAATTTAAATTTAAATCACATTTAACCCAAATCGAATATCATACAAATTTGTTTATGTCATAAAAAAAGACAGCCCGAAGGTTGTCTTTTTTTTGTTGCAAAACTAACTAACAATAAGTATGAATTCGCCTGCTGTGCCTGTTTCTGCAACTGTAACTGTATAAGATACACTGCCTTTGCTAATTGTCCAGCTTGTGCTGTCTTTACCAAATGCTCTCAAAGCTGCTTCGCTTGCACTGCTTGGCTTATCACTTGAACCGAATACTAATGTCCATTCGCCTGCGTACAATTGAATTGTACCAACGCCACCTTTAACAATCTTGTCTGCAACTGATGTCATCGTTACATCTTTGCTTATCACTTCAATACCTAATGGTGTCTTTACAACAGGAACCATAGATATTACATCAGCACTAACAACATAACTGTCGCTAGCTTCATCATAAATAATGTTGCTATCGCCTGATGTTGTGGTTGCTTTTGTTGTGCCATCGCTCAATGTATAAGTGATACCCATCAACGCATCTGTATCAGTGTTAAGATTTGTTTGGTCAATTCTTGCTGTCCAAGTTGCGCCTTCACGAATCACATATTGTGTATCAGATTCTTTCAAACCATCTTGTTTTTCGTATGTTACATCAATGAATGATACTGTCTTATCTCCACTTGTTGTTGTGGTTGGATTTAACGCTACTTTCAAAGCTGTAAAGTACTCAAGTTCAACTGTTGCACTAGCAGTAATTACAAATCTACCATTTGCAGAACTTGCATTCAATGTCTTAACTGGGGTTTGAGTCAACAAACTGTCATTGTTATACACGCATAACAACTCTTGTTTGTTGCCAGATAATGTGCTTGTTGTTGCACTTACCACTGCCAATACATAATTCTTGCCCACTACAACTTGTTTGGTTATTGTTGTTATTCCATTTTCTGTTGTTGTGGTTGCTCCGCTCATGTCAAATGTTGTTAACACATTCTTGTTATTCACTGCATCTGCTTCATTTGCAAATTCAGCAAATGTATATTTCGCACTACTTGTACTTGGTTTGCTTACCTTTAAGGTTACTACAACTGTTTCCTCATAGTTCGCTGTGAATGTCAAGTTGCCTGTTGTGCCTTTTACTAC
>JBNMLD010000003.1:0-43981 GCA_050874685.1 Candidatus Onthoplasma sp.
AAAGTATTTAAAATTTTAAAAATCTTCTTCTTGCTTTTGTTTTGGTTGTTTAGGTTTTTTATAACCAAATAATCTTAATCTGCCTTTATTGAACAATGTAACAATCAAAATATAAATGCTTGCCACACCAATGATAACATAAATAATCCTACTGAAGATATTTGCTTGTGTGCCAAATAAACCAGCAATAAAATCATATTGCAAACTTCCAATCATTAACCAATTTAGACCACCAATGCATGTTAAAATAAATGCTATTAATCTCAACATAATTACCTCTAATTTATTTTGAGTTTTAAATAAAAAAATATTCAAAATAATATTTTATCAAACTTAAAATTAAATGATTTATACTTTCAAAATTATAAAAAAATACAAATTATAAAAAAAGAGCAATTGCTCTTTTAATTTTCTTTATTATATTTTGTAACATTATAATTTACAAGTTTATATCCTATAGGCGTTTTTAAGTCCGCAACTGAATAAGGACAAGCTGTAAAACACTTATTGCAAAAGATACATTTTGCATAATCAATTTTGGCATATAATTCGCCATTTTTGTCATACTTCATAAGTATTGCATTTGCAGGACAAATTGACGCACATCTGCCACACCCCTTGCACTTATTGGCATCTATCACAACTCTTTGTTGAGTGCGATTGAAATACCTTTTTTGACTGCATTTATTTGTATGTAAATTTGATGCGTTTGTTATTTCCCCAAAATCAAAATCATCTAGAACAAATTTTTGCAATTCGCCATCAACAATAGTGTATTGATTTTCAAAATCTATCATGCCATGTTTTGATGCTGTTTTAACGATTGTGTCTGCACTATCTCTGCCTATAATTGCGTTGATAACAGATTCAAGGCTAAACATGTTTTCTCCCATAGCAAGGCAAGAAAGCATACGTTGACTTTCGTTTGATTCTAATGCAACAACACCATCAAAAACATTAAGAATGATTTTTTGTTGCAATTTGCTCACCAAATCAATGATGTAATTATTAAAATCTTCAACTGTTGTAAGTCTATTTAAAACCAATTGCTTAATATCGCCAGGCACAAGCCCAAAAATATTATCTGCAACACCATACATACCCAATTGTTGGTCATAGTGCAATTTACCGATATTTACTATATAATCAACATCTTCAACAACTTCAAGCAATGTTGCCGATTTTGTCTTGATTCCATTTGGAATTTCAACTTTGCAAACCGCTAAATTGTGATTTAACTCACTTTTTGTTGAGTTTGCAACTTCAAGCATACCAGTTTCAAAATATATTTTATCCAATCCATTTAATGAATATTGTTTTGCAGGACTGTCCGCTATAATGCACTGTGCACCCAAATCTGTTAATATATTAATCATTCCTTGCACAACTGCTGGGTGGGTAGTGACAGCTTTGTCAGGATTTTCATCTATACCCGCATCAATTTTAATAAGGATTTTTGAATTTGGTTTTATCAATTTTGACGCATTTAAAGAAGAAAAAATGTCCAACAAAGTTTTTTGAACATGCTCTGTATTATAGTTGTTTATATACTTTATTGCAACTTGGTTATTCATATTTAAATACTACAACTTTTATGGCTCTTTGTCAAAGAAAAATCTTTATTTACTATATCAAAATATGCGTTAGAACAACATTTTAATTGCTTTTTTTTGCATTTTTTAATACAATATACTCATGATAAAAATTTGGGGCAAACTTACCACTCATGATAGAATTATAAAATCAACAACAATTGAAGTTGATGAAAAATCAACCAGTTTTTTTGATATGCTTAAAGACCTTTGTGGCAAGTTGAATATCCCTACCCCTGTGTTGCTTGACAAACATGTTTATGATTTTAACATTTTCAATATGTGCGTATTTAAACCTGATGATTTTGTTGAATCTGTTATATTTGACAAGTTTATACTTCAACACATCGCAAAATAAAATTAATGCAATATTTGGTCTAAAATCAACATTTTTGCATATATTAAAGTTACACTAAAATATAAAAATAACTTGACATTACTTTTAAATTAGTGATATAATCGTGTCATTGTAATGAGAAATCATTGCAATTTGTGTTTTTATAGCACGAATTTTGCAAAAATAAGCAAAAATTTTTGTTTTATTAACACCAAATTTAATAGAATTTTTTTTTAATGGAGTGATATTATGGACGAAAAAGTTTTTATGACAGCAGAAGGTCTTAAAAAGACTCAAGAAAGATTAGAATATTTGAAAACAACAAGGCGTCAAGAAGTTGCTAAAAAACTTGCTGAAGCACGTAGTTACGGCGACTTGAGCGAAAACAGCGAATATGACATTGCCCGTGAAGAACAAATAAACGTTGAAGCAGAAATTTTTGATTTGGAAAATAAATTAAAATCAGCTGTTGTTATTGACCCTAAAAAAGTTAATACAAGCAAAGTTGGTGTTGGTTGCACTGTTACCGCAACAAATTTGAAAACAAATCAAGTTGTTGAATACAAGATTGTTGGCGACACTGACTGTGACCCATTCAAAGGGCTTATCAGCAACGTTTCCCCTATTGGAGCAGGTTTGATGAACAAAAAAGTTGGAGATATTGCTCAAATCAAAACACCTGGCGGTTTGATGTCTTACAAAATCACAAAAATTAAGTTATCATAAGATAACTTTTTTTGTTTGCATATATAATTTACAAATTCGTAAATTTATTGTTTAAAAATAATGTTTCAGTTGTTTATTAGTGAAAACTTAATGGACATAAACAACCATGATTTAATTCATGCTGGAAATCAGTTTTATTGATACACCTATGTGGTTGTTATTATTTGAAATAAATCAATTTATTTCGCATACTCATAAATTTGGTTTGTTGTATTCACAATAAAAAATAGGGACTTATTACCCTATTTTTTTCATTAATTAAGCAACTGTTGGTTGTTCAACTTCAGGCTGTTCAACTTTTTTGTTTTTTAAGCATAATGCCACAATCATGAATGCAAATGTAACCAAGTTTGCTGAAAACAATGCTAAAACCAATTGTGTAATAATCAAGCCTGTTTTTGCCTGCCCCTTATTTGTTGCGCAAAGAGTGCAGATTGCAATGGCTAATGTTGCTGTTTCTAAAACGATGCTAACAATACCAGCTGTTTTTAAAATAGACTTAGCCAAGGTTGTAACTTCATCAACAGCATCAGCCTGAACAATTTGGCGACTGCCATTTGCATCGTAAAATTCATACAGCCTTGTGCCATCTGTACCAGTTATTGTTCTATACTGACCATTTTCAACGCCATAAGCAACATACATAACCATGTCAGTTGTAACAAGTGAACTGCTTTTGATGAAAATAAAACCTGTTAAAACAAGAAGTACGGACATTACGATAGCAATAATTGAACCAGCTTTTAAAAATCCTGATTTTGTCTTTGTCATAAAATCATCTCCGATTTTCATTTTATCATTTAAAATGATTAAAAGTCAATGAAATATAAATAACTTATGTGTTATTGTAATCAAATATTAAACATTTTTGCATAAATTTGGAAGTTAATATTCAATTGTCCATATTGCAAAATATTTGTAATTTTCAGCAAATTATGATATAATAAAATCGTGTTAGAAACTGTAAAATTAACTAATGTCTATAACTCGCTTGGTTTAAACAAAAAACTTAACCATGCTTATCTTTTTTATTCAAACGACCAAGCTTTTAATAATGAAATTGCTTTAACTTTCGCTCGTTCAATTTTGTGCCAAAATCACACATCATGTGGTAAATGCGATGCCTGTTTGCAATTTATAAGTAAATCTCACCCTGACTTTTTTTTGATTAACAACAAAAGTGTTAAGGTTGAAGATATTTCCAAAATGCTGGATAAAATGTCAACATTGCCAGTCAGTGCCGATTACAAGGTTTTTGTTGTTCTTGATGCTGAAAATATTAATGAACGTGCTCAAAATAAGATGTTAAAGTCTTTAGAAGAGCCAAATGAAAAAAATATTTTTATCATGACAACATCAAAACTTGATAAAGTGTTGCCAACAATTTTAAGCAGATTAAATAAAGTTCGTGTACCGAATTTATCTGTAAATGATAAAAATTTGATTATTGATGAACTGAAAAAACAAAACATTGATTTGCAACAATACAAAAATTTTGAAACATTAACAGAAATGCTGAATTTTGTTGACGGAAAAACACTTGATACATTACACTCAATAACAAAGATCTTTGACAATCTTAACACAACCGCAGATATCCCAGGCATTGTGAGTTCTATTAGCGATATTGATAAAGACGTTTTCTTCCCACTGATGCAAGAAATGTTTTTGAGTGCACTTCAACACACCGATAAATTTGACAAAAAGGATATCGCTTCTATTGCCCTACGTTTTAGCCCAAATGTTATTGTTAAATGTCTGCCACTGATTGATGATGCTTATAAAAAACTTAAAGCAAATGTTAATTTTACTTATATTTTGGACAATTTGCTTTTTAATATGTTAAAGGAGAAATTTTATGCAATTAACTGAAATACAATTGCTTAACAATTCATTAAATGTTTATACAAAACCTATAAATAACGGTAATCCAAGGCAACAAGTTGTTGTTTCTGTTAATGGTGTGCTTGAATTGGGAATAATTAAACGAATGGCAGATTCAAATGAAGAAACTGCAACTTTTGTTCGTTTTGCAACGAAAGAAGATATTAAGGCGAAATGTGAAAATTGCCAATTGGTACGCAAAACATTAACCGAAGTTAAACAAATTGCTGAAAAACTCAATTTAAACATGAAAATCAGTTTTGTAAATTACAGTTTGGACAGAGCAAAATTAACCATAAACTACACTGCTGATGAACGTGTGGATTTCAGAGAAATGCTTAAAGTTTTAACTTCAAATTACAAAACCAAAATAGAAATGAAACAAATTGGCAATCGAGATGAATGCAAATGTGTTGGTGCTTTGGGTGTTTGCGGACGTGAAACATGTTGCAAAGCATATTTAAAGGACTTTGATAAAGTGTCTATCAAAATGGCAAAAAATCAAGGCATTGCCCTTAACCCAAACAGAATTAACGGAATGTGTGGTCGTTTGCTCTGCTGTTTGAAATATGAAGACGAATTTTACGAAGAAATGCAAAAGAAAATGCCAAAAATTGGATACAAAGTATCAACTCCTGATGGCACTGGCAACGTTGCTTCTGTTGACATGTTGAAAGAAACAGTAACCGTTACATTTAAAAAAGATGAAGAAACGTTTGAAAATAAAACCTATCCGTTAGAAGACATAAAATTTAATGCAAAAGATAAAAATTAAACCTTATGAAAATCGAAAACTTGAAACTAGAACACTTTGAAAATGGAATTTCTATCATTCAAAGTGACAATTACTATAAATTTACGCAAGATGCAATTTTGCTTGCAAATTTTTGCAATATTAAACACAGCGATGACGTACTTGAATTATGCGCTGGCAGTGGTGTTATAAGTTTTTATGCCTATTCTCTATGCCCTTATAACCACCTTTATTTTAACGAAATTCAGCCCGAAATGTGCGAAATAATTAAAGAAAATATTGCATTTAACAATTTTAAACGCAGAAGCAAGATTTTTAATTGCAATTTAAAGGATTTAAAGTTGTCAGATTTCCCTAAAAATGTTGACGTTATACTTTGCAATCCGCCATACCAAAAGGTAAATCCAAACAGCAAAATTAATGACAGACCAGAAATTGCCCTTGCTAGGCATGAAATAGCAGCAAATTTAGAAGACATTATTAAAAAATCAGGCGAATTATTGAAAGATAAAGGCAGACTTTATATGGTTCATTTGGCTTCAAGAACAGCTGAAATTGCCTCACTTTGCGACAAATATGGAATGCAAGTTAAACAAATGAAGTTTGTGTTCACAAATGAAAAAGAAGCATATTTAGTGCTTATTGAAGCCGTAAAAGGTGCAAAACCTGGTGTTAGAATCACAAAAAAATGTATGCCAACAAATGAATAAAACGGTTTAAATTTAGGAGAATACGATGTTATATTTTGTTGCCACACCTATTGGCAATTTAGAAGATATTAGTTTGCGAGCAATCAATGTTTTAAAAAATTGTGATGTTATTGCTTGCGAAGACACAAGGCATTCAAAAATCTTGCTTGATAAGTATGAAATAAAAGCAAAGACAATTGCCTATCACAAATTTAATGAACAAAACAGCGCTGATGGTATAATTGAGTTGTTAAAACAAGGTAAAGAAGTTGCCGTAATTAGTGATGCGGGCATGCCTGTAATAAGTGACCCTGGAAATATTTTGGCACAAAAACTTGTGGAAAACAACATTAAATTTACTGTTGTGCCTGGCGCAAATGCTGGGTTATCTGCCCTTATATTGTCAGGTTTTGATGCAAGCAAATTTGCATTTTTTGGCTTTTTGAGTGAAAAGAATAAAGAACTTAAAAGTCAACTTGACCAAATCAAAGCATTTTATGGCAGTATTATAATTTACTCTTCAAAATACAACCTAAATAAAGATTTGGCAAGCCTTTATTCTGCTTTAGGCGAAGTGCGTGTTGCCATTGTAAGTGAAATAACAAAAATGCATGAAAATGTTGCAATTGTTAATTTACCATATACTCTTGAAGAACCAAAAGGCGAATATGTTTTGATTGTGGAAAATATTGCAAAAATAATTGAACAACCGACCGATAATCAATTGTTGTTAGAGCTTAAAAAACTGTTAAAAACTGAATCAAAGCAAGACGCATTTAAAATGCTTAAAGACAAATACAATTTAACAAAATCATACATTTACAACTTATACGAAAAGAATAAGTAAACCAATCCGTTTATAAGGTATATTTTAATATCAAGCAATAAACAAATTTATTTCGCAAATGTCATAAATTTGTTTTTTTTGTTAATCACAATAAAAAAAAGTGGCTAATTGCCACTTTTTTATTTATTATTCAACATCGCCTGATTTAGCTTCTGTTTCAGCTTCTGTTGATTGCTCAGCGATTGCTGTTTCTTCAACTGCTTCAACTTTTTCTTCATTTGATTTTGTTGATTTATCTTGTTTGTTTGATTTTGTCTTGTTTGAGCCACCTTTGCCCTTGCCTGTTAAAGCGAAGAATAAGATAACACCAGCAAGCACAACCAAAGACAATACGATAAGAACTACACCAACAACTGTGTCATTATTCTTTTCAACTTTAGTCTCTGTTTTAACAGCAAATTTAACTTCTTTTGTTGCTGTGTTTGAATTGCTATCAGTTGCTTTGATAACTAATTTATATTCGCCAGTTGCACTGATTGTGTAAGTTTTTGAATAGGTTTCACTTGTTGTTGCTGACATTGTTGTGTCGCCATTCATCAATTCAACAGAAAGTGTATCCCAGTTAATTTTTTTAACTTCGCCTGCTTCGTTTTTATCTGTCAAAACGAGGTTAGTGTTGTAAGTTTTCTTTGTATCGCCGTTTGTGATAACGATTTCAAGTTTACGTTCACGAGTTGAAGTTGAAGTTTTAACAAGGTTTACAGTATATTCAATGTTTGTTTTTCCATCATAAACCAAATCTTTTGACAACTCATCAACATGGTTAATGCTGATTGTAGGTGGAACATTGTCGCCAACTTTGATTGTTAATGATTTTGTGATTGTGCTGTAAGCGGTTGTTGCTGTGTATTCAACTTTATAGTCGCCTGTAAGTGTAGCATTTGTTTTGAATTGCCATACTGTTGAACCGTTGACAATTTTCTTTGTTACATCTTGAGCATCGCCCTTGAATGTAACTTTCAATTCTACTTTAGCTTTTGTTTTACCTTGAGAAGCGCTCAAGTCTGGAAGTGTAACTATGCTATTTTTTGGAGCATAAGAATAATCACTTTCATTAAGTGTTTCGTTCCATTTAAGTTCTGGACGAGTTACTGTAACTGTGAATGTTTGAGATTCAGCTGTATAAACCACACCACTTGCTGTATATTTAGCAGTAAATGTGATTGTATAGTCGCCTTGTTCTTCAAAGATGAAGCTTGTAGCATCATCGCCAGAGCGCCAAGCTTTGCCACCGTCTTCAATTGTGAAGTCGATTTCTGTTGTCGCTTCGTCAGTCAAGTTTTGTGACAAGTCATTTGACCACAAACTTGCATCAAAGTTCACTTGCATGCCTGTTTCGCCAGTAATAGTGCTTGCACCAGATGATTTAATATCGTCGCCTGCTGCAGAAACTTTTAAGATTGGGTCGCTAGCCAATGTTACATCAAATGTGAAATATACAAATGTTGTGTTGCCAGCATCGTCAGTTGCTGTATAAACAACGTGATATGTGCCAACTTGGTCAGCTTTAATTTTGCCACCATAGATATATGATTTGCCTGAAATGTTGTTTTTATAGTTCTTTGCCATTGGAGATTTGTAGTCCAAACCTGTTACATCATTAACTGGGCTGTTTACATAGTATGAAACATTCATACTTAATGTTTTGTCATCGTCAGTGAATGATACATCCGGCAATTCAACTACAGTGCCTTGTTTTACAACCAAATCTGTCATATCAGTTGTTGTAAAGCTGTGTGCATTAACAACTGCATATTCAGGAGCACCTGCATCTGTCATATCTTTGATAACAAGTTTTTTGTTTGCCAAAGCGATGTTGCCGTCATCGTCAATAGAGATTGCAACAACGTAAGCATTTTTGCCGTAACTTGCATCATAATTTTCAAGTTTTACGTCATAGTTATTTTTGTTCTTTTGTTCAGCATAAGCAAAGCCGTTGTATTGTGCTTTCATTGCATTAACAAATGCTTCACTATCAATCAAGTGTTCACTGCCATAGTACACATCGCCACGAGCGGTTTTTGCAGCATTGAATGCTGATTGAACATCAGCCAATAATGTTGTTGCTGAAGCGGTTGTGTTGTAGTAATAGAATACAGCAGTTTTAAGGCGTTTATCAACATTAGTTGTTGAGTCGCCACGTTTTGTTTCATTTGCATTGATGTTTACTGTGAATTTACCATCGCTTGCAACTGAATAATTATCTTTAATATTTGTGATTTCAACATTGTGTTCAACAGTTGAAGTTGTGCCTCTTGTCGGTGTTGATAAAACGTTGAATGTGTACATTGTTGTGTTTGAAACATACAAATAACCATCTTGTTTGGTGATGTCTTTTGCCAAAACATAATAGCCAAGAGTATATTCACCCGCCATGCCAGCTTGTTCGTCATCAGAAACATTAAATTTGAATTTAACACCCTTGTTTTGTTTGCCGATATTTTCATCGCCTGATACGTTGATTTGTGTTGAAAGGTCGGTGTCTGCGTTTGTGATTTCGTAACGTTCACCGTCTTTGTTCATAACGTTATCAATATAATAGATTGTGTTTGTACGTGAACTTTGAATATAACGAACAAAGATAAAATCTTTATAAGATGTTACAGCATCTGTTGCATAGATAGCTGGGAAATAAAGTTCGTTATAGCCAAGTTGTGATTTAAATTCTGTTGCAACAGTTGTGTCAATTTTGCTTGCATCAACTGGCATACCATTTGAATCCAAATCATAGTCATAAGCCATGAATACTTCAGGTTTTGTGTTATCTTTAACACCGTCAATTGTAACTTTGATTTGTTTTTCGTTGCCGTAAGCATCAACGATTGTGTATTCAACATACCAGTCGCCAAGCATTTCAGCTGTGTAAGAATCCAAACCAAAGAATTCTTTTGTCATGTCAAACTTGAATGTGTTGTTTGTTAAAGTTTTTGAAATGCTACCCTTGCTGAGAACGATTTTTGTAACATTGTGTTCAACGTTATCTTTATCTTTGTTGTTTACAACAACGTCAGGAAGAGTGATATCTTTTTTGCCCAATTCAACGCTTGGCATTGTTGGGATATTGATTGTTAAATCACTGCTCTTTGGTGCAACAAAACCGTCTTTAACTTCAACAGTAAATGACTTTTTAGGTGGGTTGTTACCGAAAGCATAAGTATATTCAACTGTGAATTTGCCTTCAGTTGTAGGATACAAATATGCCTTGCCGTCAACAACTTTGAATACATCACTTGAAGAAGCATCAAGTTCTGTGCCATAATCGTTGAATACTTTAACTGTAACTGATGGAGTTTCAATATAAGCACCAGTTTCAGCATTTTTAACACTTGCTGTAGGCAACAAAAGTCTAGCACTTTCTTCAGTTGATTTAGCAACTGTTTCAGGCAACAAAGTCTTCAAACCTTTATCTTCGCCTTCTGTTTGAAGTGCAAAATCAAGTGTGTAACTAACATTTTCAACTGTTACTGAATAAGTGTCTGAATACAAAAGTGTTGAGCCTTCTTCCATGATGTACAAAATGTCATATTTGCCATTGTTAAGTGCACTGATTGAAAGATATTCATCACCATTATCTGTGATTTTTGAAAAATAATTTGCGTCAGCTTCGCTTGTTTCTTGCCCTTCTTCAGCACCAACTTTATAGTCATGTGAAGTAAAGCTTGGATCAATCACACGGATTGTATATTTTGCTGTGTCTTGCCATGAGTTGCCTGTTTTAAGGAGAGGCACACGCAAAGATTGATTGCCTTCACTATCAACATAAGTTGAACGTGGCATTTTAACTGCTTTGATGGCCATATTGTAGTTTGATTCAGCCTTTTGAAGTGCTGCATAACTACTGATTGTAGGAGCAAAAGCAAACAAGAAACTTGCAACTGCAAATGCCATAAAGCATAAGATTACTTTAAAATACTTTTTTAATGATTTCATTATGTTCTCCTATATTAGTAAATCTAAAAAATTATATAAAATATGGATAATTTTGTCAAACGAAAATATATGTGTTTTTTAAAGTTTACTGCAAATAGTTTAAGGACAAAATCTAAAAATAAACAAAGAAAAAAAACTAGTTATGTCGAATTTTCAACATAGCCAGATTTTTTTGTTTTGTTTGGCTTATTTTTATGCCAATTTTGCATTTTTAAGATTAAAATCTGCAGTGCGGTTTTTAACTGGCTTCTTAACAATTTTTATGAAAAACAGACAAAATTAAAAAAAACTGGCTAAAAACAGACAAAATTAAAAAAAATTGGCTAAAAACAGCCAATTCTATAATCTTGCCAATTGTTGGCCAGCATATTCTTTTGTTATAAAATTAAACTCGTCACTGCTTGCCAAAAAGTATTGTTTTTCACGATGTTTGTTCAACATATTCAAAAAATCGCTATCCAAACGTTTGTACCTTTCAATGAGTACATCATTTAACTTTTCAAAATCAATGGTTTTTGCATTTGCAAGTTTTTTTGCAGTTGTCACTGCCCAATCGTTTGGGTCTTCACCATTTGGATTGTCAAAATTACAAAGAATGTTCATATTCTCTGGAGACACGACAAATTTGCAAATAACTTTTATTTTTTCAAGTGTTGTGCGTGGCAATTCCTTAACAGCATTTGCATCCATGTAATAAAACTCATATAACCTATCTGTTTCGCCCAAAATTGCTTTGGCATGCAATGGACGTTTTAATATAACCCTATCGCCATACACTCCACGACCACGTTTATACTCCACTATCTCATAAAAATTGTTTATTAAGAAGTCGAGTTGTGCCCAATTTTGTATATTAACTTTTGTCATAGGCTTATCCTAACCTTATGTTAATGCATCTATAAGCAATACTATATTTTTTTTGTTTGCTTTGTAGATTGTTTCAAAATCTGATGGAGATTCTAACTCACAATCAAATTTAACAGCACATTCAATTGTTGCACATAAATATTCTTTTGCTTTTATAAATGCGTCAACAACATTTTCGCCTTCTGTTACAATGCCCAAATCTGGGATTGAAACAGTGAACCAACCAGTGTTGGAACCTTTTTCATCATCTTTATATAAAATTGCTGGGTAAACTAAATCTTTCATACCTTCCCCTTTGTTAAAATTATATCAAGGCATAACTATCAGCAAAAATTGCCAACAAAAAAGCCCCTTAAATTGAGATTATATAACATGATAACACAAAATTTTTTTTAAGTAAAACAATTTTGCCACCAAATCTTGCAAGTTTATAATTTTGCTGTGTATGAGTAGTTATCATACGAATAGCCACTATCAATATAGTAATTTTTGGTCATTTTTTGTGACATCAAATTGTTTAATTTATCTGTATAATTGTTTTTTTTGCCACTTGGAGCATACTCCCAAAGGTCATAGCACATGGTTGGATGAGACGATTTTGTCGCTTTTGTAATCTTAATAGAAGAATTTGAATCAATTTGAGCAACACAGCCTGATATTTCAACAGTAGAGATACTTTCATAATTATAAGATCCGCAACTAAATCTGCCTACAATACCAGCAATGCATACATATCTACAAAGACTCTTCTCATTGTCAACCACATTCAGTTTGGTTTTTGCAATACAGTTTTTGATTGTTACAGTTGGTATAAAGCGAGCAATTGAAATTTGATAATTTCCTGAATATGTCCATGTTTCAAGGACTTGAATCTCACCAACAATCCCACCAGCGCATGAGCTAATACCATTTGTCCCTGTCACTTGCACACTTGTGTCAGATACATCAATGTCATTAATTAGAACACCTGTTTCTTCATTTCCTTTACGGCAAACAACACCAATCAATCCACCTGCTGAACTTCCTCGGTCATGAGGTTCATAATTATTACTTTCATAAGGTTGCGTATTGGAGTTTGTTATATTGCAATTAGTTAATTTAATATTAAATATTTCTGTTTTCCCAGATATAGAGCCGGCTAAACTCCCAATTTTTTTAATACCTTCACTTTTTGGATAATGTTCTTTTGTGGTGCTTGTGATTTTAATATTGTTTAACCAAAGATTGCTTATCTTGGCATTTCCACACACATCGCCAAACAGTCCAAGTGATCTATACACATCATGCTTTGTGTACATATTACCCAACGGCACAGTGCAAGCGACTTGCTCTGTCATTTTTAAATTTTCTATTTTATGTCCATTCCCGTTAAATGTCCCATTGAATGTTTTACGCTCCAATCCAGAGATACTTGCTCCGCCAGATGTTGCTTTAAATTTTGGAATAATTGTTGAACCGATTGGTTCCCAGTTGTCCACAGATGATAAATCTATATCGACTGTTAAGTTGACTGTAGTTCCTGCATAACTATCTCCAGCATTCACTCTATCCCTAAACACTTCCAACGCATTTTTTGAATCAATTGTAGTAGTGCCTGATGTTGTTGTATATAAATCATTATCTGATTGCTTTAAAACTTTATTGATTGCTGAAAAATAATATGTTTTATCTTCTGCTGAAAATTCGAACATAACATTTTGTTGTGTTACTTTCACAAGCGGAGTCAAATCAATTTGCTGATTGTAAGTTGTTATTTTTACCTTATTTGATAATTTCTCTGCCGTATTATCATTTAATGTTACATTGTCAACTATTTCAACTTTTACACGTCCCAATGGTGTGTTTACAAATTGGACGTTACTCCCATTGACATAAAAGACCAAACCAAAGCCGATTAACAAAATCAAAATAGTACAAAAAAATAGTAAGAAACTACTTACCAGCCTTTTTAAATCCCCCTCTCTTAACTTTGTCATATTCTATATGATTATAACTTTTTAATATCTTGTTGTCAAAGAAAAAGTTAAGTCAGCACAAATTACAAATGCTAGTTTTGATATGCAATAAAAAAACCGCTGTGGTTAAGCGGTTATTGTATCTTCATTCGCTTGAATGATATAATTTTTATATGACTCATCTTTAATCATTTTGTTAATAAGTGCGTTTGTTTCACCTTTGAATTGTTTTGGACCTTCAACCATTTTTTTTGGTGTAAGTGGGCGTTTTGCTGCTAAAAATTGTTTCTTATTTTTCATAACTTCCCTACGAATCAATTTGTAACTATCTTTATACTCTTCTCTACCTGCTAGGATTGTTTCTCTGTTATTCATATAACGCCTCCTTTATTTAATGACCATATAATAGCACAATTTTTTTAGTTTGTAAATAGTTTTTGTTAAAATTTTTTAATATTTTTTAACAACGTCTAGTTGCCTATATTATAGTATTTTATCGGGGTTTTGTATTGATTTTTTAGATAATTTTTTATTTGATTTTATTTTTTATAAATTGCAAACAATCATTAATATAAAATCTCATAATTGAATTAAATAAACTTATAATATTTTTACACTAATCTCAATAATACAAAAAAGGCAACCCTTTCGAGTTACCTTTTGCATGAAATTTCTATATTTTATTCTTCGTCATCAATGTCGTCAAAATTAATGAAAAAGGTAACCCATTACAAGTTACCTTTTGCGTGAAATTTTTAAGTTTTATTCTTCATCGTCAATGTCATCAAATTTCATATTAACATTGTCATTTGTGAAGTTAAGGCTATCTTCTTTAACTTGCTTTGGAAGAACATTGCGGTATGCTGGAGCACCAGTACCTGCTGGAATCATCTTACCGATGATAATGTTTTCTTTCAAACCTTGCAAGTGGTCAACCTTACCTTTCAAAGCAGCTTCTGTCAACACGTTGCTTGATTCTTGGAAGGAAGCAGCAGACAAGAAACTTTCAGTTGTTAAACTTGCTTTTGTGATACCTTGAAGTTCACGTTTAGCTGTTGCTGGAACACCACCTTCAGCCAAAGCTTTTTGGTTGGCTTGTTCATAAACACGAATATCAACTGTATCGCCTGGCAACAAATCTGTGTCGCCTGCATTTTCAATTTTAACTTTACGAAGCATTTGACGAATGATAATTTCCAAGTGTTTTGCATTGATTGCAACAGATTGTGATTTATACACTTCGAGAACTTCGTTAAGCAAATATTCTTGAACGGCTTTAACACCACGAGTACGAAGCACATCTTTAGGGTTCAATGGACCTTCTGTAAGTGCTGTACCTGGAGTGATAACTTCGCCTTGTTTAACTTTGATTGTTGAGCCGAATGGAAGAATGTAACTTTCTTCTGTTTGACCTTTTACAACAACTTCAAAACGTTTGTCTATTTGATTGATGCTAACTTTACCACCAATATCGCTGATAACAGCAGCACCTTTAGGGTTACGTGCTTCGAAAATTTCTTCAACACGAGGCAAACCGGAGGTAATATCGTTAGATGCAGTACCACCGCTGTGGAAGGTACGAAGCACCAATTGTGTACCAGGTTCACCAATTGATTGAGCAGCGATAACACCAACTGCTTCACCAATATGAACAAGGTCATTTGTTGACATGTCACGTCCGTAACATTTTGCACAAACACCTGTTTTTGCTTTACATGTAAGCAAGCTACGAATATTAACTTTTTCAACACCTGCATTGACAATAACTTTTGCAAGTTCATCGCTGATGTAGCAATCTGCACCAACAATTTCTTTCTTGGTTTTAGGGTCAATAACTGGTTGTGCTGTGTAACGACCAACGATACGTGCTTCCAATGTTTCAACAACTGTGCCGTTTTGTGTGATTTCTGTAACGTCAATACCTTTAACTGGTTCACCAAGATTTGCAAAGCAATCTTCTTCAGTTATAGTTGTATCTTGAGCGATATCAACCAGACGACGTGTCAAGTAACCTGAATCGGCTGTTTTAAGCGCTGTATCCATCAATTGTTTACGGCTACCACGGGCTGCCATGTAATATTCAAGTGGGTTCAAACCACGGCGGAAGTTTGATTTAACTGGCACGTCACTAACTGCACCAGATGCAACCGCTGTGTTACCGATAACACCGCAAAGTTGTTTCAAACTGTCTTCGCCACCACGGGCTTTTGATGTAATGATAACTTTGATTGAATTGAATTTATCCAAATGTCCAGATGTTACTTTAATTACATCATTAACGGCTTTATCCCAAACTGCCATGTTTCTATTGTATTTGTCAGCATAACTCATCAAACCTTGCATATACATTGCATCATTTGCATGAACAATTTTATCTGCTTCATCAATGATTTGTTGACGTTCTTCTGCTTCTTGCATATCGAAAATTGAAAGTGAAACACTTGATAATGTGCTATATTTATAACCCATATTCTTGATATCGTCAATCATGGTTACAGTTGTGTTTGTGCCATGTTTACGATAACATGTTTCAATCAATTTGCCATAAGTACCTTTTTTAACATCGTCTTCAATTTCAAGACGGAGTGCATTTTCTTTTGTATCTCTTGGAACAAATCCAAGGTCTTGTGGAATAATGCTATTGAAAATAACTTTACCAAGAGTTGTTTCAATACGTCCAGTTACCTTTTCGCCATTGAAATCAACAGTACGGCGCAAATTAATTTTTGCTTGAAGGCTTAATTTGCCATTTTCATGAGCAAGTTGTGCTTCGTCTGCACTGGCAAAAGTCATACCCTCGCCCAATGCGCCATCACGCACAACTGTAAGATAATAGTTACCCAAAATCATATCTTGGCTTGGCACCATGTTTGGGCTACCATCACTTGGTTTAAGCACGTTGTTAGAAGCCAACAACAACATACGTGCTTCAGTCCTTGCTTCCACAGAAAGTGGAACGTGCATACTCATTTGGTCACCATCGAAGTCGGCATTAAAGCCACCGCACGCCAAAGGTGGGAGACGGATTGCTTTGCCTTCTACAAGGATAGGTTCAAATGCTTGCACTGAAAGTTTGTGAAGAGTTGGCGCACGGTTCAAAAGAACTGGGTGACCTTCAACAACTTCTTGCAAAATATCGTAAACGATTGGACGTTCTTGTTCAATCATACGAGTTGCTTTTTTAAGGTTGTTTGTTGCGTTCATTTCCAACAAACGTTTAATAATAAATGGACGGAACAATTCAAGTGCCATCATTTTTGGCAAACCACATTGATAAATTTTAAGTTCTGGGCCGACAACAATAACTGAACGACCAGAATAGTCAACACGTTTACCAAGCAAGTTTTGACGGAAACGACCATGTTTACCCTTCAAACTTGCTGTCAATGATTTCAAATCTCTTTGACGGCTACCTTGAACAGCTCTACCACGTTTACCGTTATCAAACAAAGCATCAACAGCTTCTTGTAACATACGTTTTTCGTTACGAACGATGATTTCAGGCGCACCAAGTTCAATCAACTTTTTAAGCCTGTTGTTACGGTTGATAACACGGCGATACAAATCGTTCAAGTCACTTGCAGCAAATTTGCCACCATCAATTTGAACCAAAGGACGCAAATCTGGTGGAATAACTGGAATTACATCAAGAATCATCCAACTTGGCTTGTTGCCAGATTTGATGAATGCTTCAATAACTTCCAATTTCTTTGTTGCTTTAAGTTTACGTTGACCTTTTGTTGTGTGCATGATTTCAGTAAGTTCATCACGTTCCTTTTCAAGGTCAATATTATTCAATAATTCTTTAATTGCTTCTGCACCCATACCAGCACGGAAACCATTAGGACCATATTTTTCAACAGCTTCACGATATTCTTTATCACGAATAACTTGTTTGTAAGCAAACTCTGTGTTTTTAGGATCAAGCACAACATAACTTACATAATACAAAACTTCGTCCAAAAGTTTTGGGCTCATATCAAGTGTGATACCGATACGGCTTGGCACACCTTTAAAGAACCAAATATGGCTAACTGGACAAGCAAGTTCAATGTGACCCATACGTTCACGACGAACTTTACTTCTTGTTACTTCAACACCGCATTTGTCGCATACAACGCCTTTATAGCGCACACGTTTATATTTACCGCAATGACATTCCCAGTCCTTTTTAGGTCCAAAAATGCGTTCGCAGAAAAGACCGTCTTTTTCCGGCTTTTGTGTACGATAATTGATAGTTTCAGGCTTTGTAACTTCGCCACGAGACCAAGACCTTATCATCTCTGGTGAGGCGATTGCTACTCTGATTGAGTCGAAATTGTTTAATTCAAACATTTATCTTTTCTCCTACTATAATTTAATGGTGAAGTTGTTCAGCACAAAGCCAAACAACTTTGCCATCTTCAAATCTTTTTATCTAAATTGTTTTTGCTTTTGACTATTCGTCAAGGTCGTCAAACAGCTCTTCGACAGTATTTTATCTTTCTATAAAATGCTGGACTCGCTTCATTTTTTGACTTCTTGACTACTCGTCAAGGTCGTCAAACAATTCAGACTCGTCAAATGCGGTTGCATTGACATCATTTTCGTAACTCTTTTGAATATCATCAAATTCAAGAGTGATATCTTCAAGAGCTTGTTTATTAACTGGTTCAACTGCAGTAACTTCTTCGCCTTCTTCACTGACTTCGTTAATTGTAAGTTCGTGATTATCAGCTGTCAATATCTTAACGTCCAAGCACAAACCTTGCATTTCTTTAACCAAAACTTTAAATGATTCTGGCATACCAGGTTCTGGGATTGGTTCGCCTTTTACAATTGCCTCATAGGTCTTGATACGACCTTCAACGTCATCAGATTTAATTGTAAGCATTTCTTGCAACAATCTTGATGCACCGTATGCTTCCAATGCCCAAACTTCCATTTCACCAAAACGTTGACCACCAAGTTGGCTACGTCCGCCAAGAGGTTGTTGTGTAATAAGTGCATAAGTACCAATGCCACGTGCGTGGATTTTATCATCAACCATGTGGTCAAGTTTTAACATATACATTACACCAACTGTTGTTTTGTTTTCAAATGGCAAGCCTGTACGTCCATCGTAAAGTTGTGTTTTGCCATCTTCAGGCAAATTATTTTCACGAAGCAAAGCTTTAATATCTTCTTCTGTTGCGCCATCAAATGCTGGTGTTGCAACTTTCCAGTCAAGATGTTTTGCAGCCCAACCCAAGTGAACTTCCAACAATTGGCTCAAATTCATACGTGATGGGATACCCAATGGGTTAAGCAAAATATCAACTGTTTCGCCATTTGGCATATAAGGCATATCACATTCTGGAAGAACAACTGATACAACACCTTTGTTACCATAACGACCTGCAAGTTTATCACCAACTTGAAGCACACGTTTTTGTGCGATGTAAACTTTAACACACATATTTACGCCAGCATCAAGTTCATCTTTATTTTTACGTGACAAGATTTCAACACCAACAACAACACCTTCTTCGCCATGTTTAACTTTCAAAGATGTGTTTTTAACTTCTTTTGTCTTTTCACCAAAGATTGCTTTCAAAAGTCTTTCTTCTGGTGTTAAGTCTGTTTCGCCTTTTGGTGTTACTTTACCAACCAAGATATCGCCTGGGCGAACTTCAGTACCGATACGAACAATACCATTTTCATCCAAATTTTTCAAAGCATCTTCGCCAACACCTGCGATATCACGAGTGATTTCTTCATCGCCAAGTTTTGTTGTACGAGCTTCTGTTTTAACTTGTTGAATACTGATTGATGTATAAGCATCTTCACGAACTATACGTTGGTTAATCAAAATAGCATCTTCGAAGTTGTAACCTTCCCAGTTCATGAATGCAACTGTCATGTTCTTGCCAAGTGCAACTTCGCCTTTATCTGTTGATGCACCATCTGCAAGAACATCGCCGGCTTTAACCTTTTCACCTTTCTTAACAATTGGTTTTTGGTTGAAGCATGCTTTTTCGTTTGTACGTTCGAATTTACGAAGTTTGTGGTTTACAATACTGCCGTCTGCATATTCCATTGTGATGTAGTCTGCAGATACATATTTACAAACACCGTCTTGTTCAGCAAGGATAAGTGCTCCAGAGTCAACAGCAATTTTGTGTTCAACACCTGTACCAACGATAGGACTATCACATTTGATAAGTGGAACAGCTTGACATTGCATGTTTGAACCCATCAATGCACGGTTACCTGGGCTGTGTTCAACAAACGGAATAAGGTTTGCACCAATAGACAAACATTGTTTTGGGCTCAATTCGATTAAGTCAACCATTGAACTGTCAACACGTTCAGCTTGTCCATTGTAACGGCATTCAATAATGCCAGTTTTTAAAGTTTTATCATCATTCAAGTCAATTGTTGCTGGTGCGATATAGTGTCCACGTTCTTCATCAGCCATTAAGAATACGATATCGTCAGTAACTTTTCTTGTTTTAGGGTCAATTTTTCTAAATGGAGTTTCAATAAATCCATATTTATTTACACGTGCGTACGCAGCGATAGATGTCATCAAACCAATAGGTTGACCTTCTGGTGTTTCAACCAAACAGATACGACCATAATGGCTTGGGTTAATATCACGCACTTCAACTGTTGCACGTTCTTTTTTAACACCGCCTGGGCCGAATGAGCTCAAACGACGTTTATGTCTTAAACTTGCAGCTGGGTTGATTTGGTCCATCAATGCTGAAAGTTGGCTTGTTGCCATAAATTCTTTAAACACTTTGTTGATATGACGAGCATTTACGATTTGGCTTGGTGTGATATCAGTCAAATCACGGCTTTGCAAACTTTCACGCACTTGTGCTTGAAGTTTTGTCATACCACGACGGAATTCATCACGAAGCAATTCGCCACATGTTGCAACACGACGCATTGACAAGTTATCAATTTCGTCAGTTTCGCCCAAACCGTCAATCAAGTTCAAATGATAACTGATTGTAGCAACCATATCGTCCAATGTTACTTGGAAATCTTCAAGTTTATGAGCATTTTCTTTGATTGCTTGTTTTAAACCTTCTTCATCGCCCTTATGTGCTTTCATGATTTCTTGAAGCAAAGGAAGATAAACAAGTTCTGTTATACCAAATTCTGCTGGGTCAAGTTTTGCATACGCTTTAAGGTCAACACGTTGGTTACCAACAACACGCACAACTTTATCTTCAAGCATAACATCAACTGAATTGATACCTGCGTTTTGGATTGCTACTGCTGTATCATGGTCAATAAATTCGCCTTGACTTACAAACAATTTTTTGCCAAGTTTGATATCTGTTGCTGCAATTTGGTCTGTAATACGGTTTGCAAGTGACAATTTTTTGTTCACTTTGAAACGACCAACTTTTTCAAGATTGTAATGTTGTTGATTGAAGAAACGGTCGTTAATATATGACAATGTATTTTCAGGGTTTGGAATTTCGCCTGGACGAGTACGTCTGCCAAATTCAATAAGAGCATCTTCTTGTGTGATTTGAGGTTCTTTTTCCAAAGTGTTGACAATAAATGGGTGGTGACCATAGATTTCAAGCAATTCTTCGTTTGTGTAGCCAAAGCATTTAAGCAATACACCAGCACTCATTTTAAACTTACGTTCAACGATAACACGAAGGGTGTCGCCTGTTACTTGTTCTGTTTGAACCCACATACCATAACTTGGTTGAATTGCACCATTATAGTCCATACGACCATATTTATTGATTTCGCCACCAAATACAACACCTGGAGATTTAATCAATTGGTTAAGAACAACCCTTTCAACACCATTACAGATAAAGCCTGCATCTTTGCTCATGTAAGGAATATCGCCCATGAATACTTCTTGGTCCATGATTTGACCTGTTTCCTTAACAAGCAAACGAACGTTGACTTTAAGTGGAACTGTGTAGCTCATTTGTTTAACTTTGCATTCGTTCCATGAATACTTTGGTGTGCGGTCGATAGAATAGCCTAAAAAAGACAACTCGGCTTTGTTCGAGTAGTCTATGATAGGGTTGTATTCGTTCAACACCTCACCAATGCCCTCATTTAAGAATCTTTCATAACTCTCTTTTGCAATGCTTAACAAATCAGGCATAACATAAGGGACTTCTTTTTTGGCAAAACTCATACGTTCAGCTTTGCCTTGTTTTAGTTTTTTGATGTTCAGTGTGTTTGAATTCATCCATTAACTCCTTATTCAGTTGTACGCTCACAAACCTTTATACATAGTATAAATGGGCATAATCCACCCTAGCGAGACTTTTTCATACTGGCTGATTTTAACATAATAAACAAGTTATGTCAATAGATTTTTAGCAAAATTTGCACAATTTTTAAATATAATTTTTGCCAGTTTCAAACAACTTTAAACATAAAGTTTACAATTTGATTTTGTTAAACAATTTGAAAAGCAACAAAAAACCAGTTTGCCAAACAAAACTGAAAACAACTTTGCGTTTCAATCTTTGCCAACTGGTTAATCTGTTTATTATGAATTTTAAACAAATCTAACATAAAAATCTTAATAGTTAAATTTCACTGTTGTATGAAGAAGCAATCCTTGTGTAATGATTTTCGAAATCCGCCACCATCATTGCAACTTCTTCCCTGGTTAAAACTTTATCAATTGGCCATCTTTTAGATTTAAAATAGCCAACATTTGACCCATAAGACACAATGAGCATACATTTTGAATAATTTACTGAAGCATGTTCATGGTCAACAACCACAGAATAATCGTTATCACACAACTTCTTTGTCAAATTATAAGGAATATTGTTGAAATCATCAACCATCAAGTTGCCAACTTCATAAATTTCATCTGTTAAAATGTTTTTCACAGCATTGTATTCAGAATTTAAATATAAAGGTTCAAATTTGCCTGTAAGTTTATCAATTCTGTAATACATACGTTTTAAGCGATATTTCTTATTATTTTCTGTTTGCACAATAATCTCCCATAAATGGGCAACCCATTTCTATACCTATATTATCACATCAACAAAATTTGTCAACAGATTTCATATTTTTAAATCTTTCTATTATTTGACAATGTTGCCACTTTTACATTGAATTTTGTTATATAACCACTAGCATAATATTGATCGTTTTTCCTTTCATATTCACCATTTGTTGTGGCAACTTTATAGCTAAATCTAGATTCTTTAATGTCCGCTCTCATGCCATATTTATATGCTGGTTTAAGCCAGCCGTATGGAGCACATACCTCATTTACATATTTGTCACCCACTGAAGTAATGGAAGAAAGATAAACTCTCGTTGTTGTATGGTATCCTATTGGCAATGTGCCACTATACATAGTTATTCCACCATGATTCAAATTAGATTTGTATGCACAATTTGACACAGTTTGACCTGTCTCTTTTGCTGATCCTACAATATTTGCCATATAGAAAGCAAACACGTTTTACCAGATGCTGTTAATTTGCCAGTAAACAAACACTTATCAATTTTTGCCTCTCCTTTCTCACCACAACAGGCACCGACAATACCACCCATTGTTAAACTTCTGCCAGTATTGACAAAATTTGTTGGAAAGTTAAATTCCATACTAACAGCAGAACTGCAATTGTCTACTGTGTATGTGTTGGTATTTGTTACATTAAATTTACCGACAATACCACCCAACACTCCTATTTCTTGTTTAAAGACCCCATGGACTGAATCAGTTACTGTTGCTGGAGTCACATTAATAATGCTATTTTTATCAACTAGACATCCACTGATGTTTGTATTAGTTGCATTCCCAACTAGGCACCCAACACCATTGGCATAACTACCTCTAATAGTCACATTCTCTAGACATAGATTTTTTATTGTTGCGTTTTCCACAAACCCAAAAAAACCACCTGAATTTTCATTTGACATGTTAATATTCACGTTGCTAATCTTACATCCATTTCCATCAAACGTACCTCTAAAAGGGTGTCCAGCTTCACCAATTGGAGTCCACGAACCGCCTAATGAAAACGATGCTGTTAATTTAACTATAGAGTTTTGATAATCATTAGATCCTGATTTTACATTATCTGCAACGGTGGATAAAGAAGAAACTCCACCAACAAGATATGTGCCAGATACTGATACATACTCATTTTGATTAATTTGCGTAATCTTTTTATCTATAATTGAAAAATAAATCTTTTCTTTTCCAACAGAATAGACAAGCATTATTGATTTTGAAGTTGTTTTTATAAGATCACAAATCTTTACATTTGCTTTGGATTTGACTTTTATTTTAGTTAAAAGTTTATCCATGGTATCATCTTCTAATGTGACTTCTTGCTTAACCGTAATGAAAACATCTCCAGACGCAGTTTTTATTGAGATGGTTGATTGTAATTTAGAAGAAAATATAAGCCCAATAACAACAAAAAACACTGCAATAATCAAACAAGAAATGACAATTGCATAAATTGGTTTAAGTTTCAAAATCTTACTGTTTATATCCATATCTCACAATTATATCCAATTATAAATATTGTTGTCAATTTTTCGCTCATACTTATTTTCAAAATTTATTTTAGCGGAAAAAAGGGAGATAAATTCTCCCCTTTTAGTTTCATTAAACCACTTAAAATTTTGACTTTTGTAATGTTGTAATTTTAGATAACTAGCAAATTTTGCTTTTCGGTTTAAACAACATGGTGTCATACAAGAAAAGCATCAATACTATTACCTATTCATTTTAACCAATTGAGTGTTTTAAGTTTGGGCTTGTTTGGTTTTTGCAAGTACACAAACTTAACAACACATCATCAATTAGCAGCCTTGAGGGCCTTTATTGCCACAACCACAGCCACAAAGCAACAACAAAATGATTATAAGCAAGCATGGGTCAATACGGCAACCACAATTGCAGAGCAACAAAATAAGGATAATTATCCAAGCGAAGTCGCCACATCCGCAACCGTTGTTCATGTTTTCGTTGCAACCACAATCGTTGCCACCAAAGAATTTGTTGAACATAGTTCCTCCTAAATGTGTTTTTATATGTATTTACAAAGAATTTCTTAAGTGCATTAAATTCCTTTGTATAGTACATAGTACGTTGCAGGCTAAAAAAAAGTTACGGAAAAACTTAAATCTCCGTAAACTTTTATTATATTGTTGAAGTTAATCAAATATTCTTAAATTTTTGAGATACTAATCTAATTGACTATCTTCTTTTAAATGTTTGGCATAATTTTGCCATGCTTTTGATTTTTGTTGCTTAACATTCACCCATTTACCGTTCACCAACTTGATAAACGGATTGACATAATTGGTATTATCATCTGGTTCCCAATAATCGTGCTTACGTTTCAAATAACCGCAAAGCATTTCTTCAGTGAAAAGCCTAAAATGATTTAAATCAGTTGAAACACAAAGTCCATAGGGATGATACAAACCTGCACACAAATGTGTGTGTCCAAAAAAGTTGCACATGTTTTTCTTGCCATCTTTTATTTGATGTACCAAATTCACCTTTCTTCCACATGTTTCAATAATTAGTTCGCGATGCACCTCTTTTATGCCATGTTCAAAACAACAATGCTTAAATTTTTCAAAGTTGTTGTCAAAAAAGTATTTAACAATCCTATCTTCGTTGTTACCCATTATAAGGATAATATCCGCATTGATTTTTTTAACTTGTTTTAAACCAATTTCCCATTCATGTGTATCTGGTCCATCACAATCAAGCAAATCACCCACAACATAAATTGTGTCGCCTTTCTTAGCCGTTTTATTACAGTTGTTAACAATAAATTTATCGTATTCTTTTATGTTCCTAAACGGACGATTATCTGTTTTCATTGTAAGCGCATCAGCAAAATGAATATCCGCTGTAAAAAATTTCATTTGTACCCCTTTCACGCAATCTACTAATAACTGAACGATTGCAATTTCTCAACTATCATTTGCTTTAATTGCACAATATTTTTGCCAGACTTTGCCCCAATATAACATGTATCATAATGATAACGCTTTAAATTCTGCACATCTGCATTTGTTATTTTATCTATTTTGTTGTAAACCAAAATAATGCGATTTGGGTCAATTTCAAGACGTTTAAATTCACGTTCCACAACCTCAATTTGGTCATAACAATGTGGGTCACTTGCATCAACAACCATTAAAAGGACATTCGCATCAAGTGTTTCTTCCAAGGTTGCAGAAAATGCGTACATAAGTTCATGTGGCAAATTTGAAACAAAGCCTACAGTATCAATCAAAACATATTCTGTGCCGTTATCCCAAACCTTTTTTGAAAGCACATCAAGTGTGGCAAAAAGCCTATCATCAGCATAAGTGCCTGCCTTTGAAATAGCATTCATCAATGTCGATTTGCCTGCGTTTGTATAGCCTACCAAAGCAACACTTTTCATACGAGACAAACGTTGTTTACGTTGTGTTTGACGATTTTTTTGAATATCCTTAATTTCTTTTTCAAGCCTGATGATATCTTCTTGAATCTTGCGTTTGCTTAAATCTTTAAGTTTTTCGCCAGAGCCTTTGCCTGCTTGACGTTCTTGGTTAAGTTCAAGGCAACTCAACCTTGGCAAACTATATTTAAGTTGTGCCAGTTCAACTTGCAATTTGCCCTCGCCTGATTTTGCCCTGCCAGCAAAGATATCCAAAATCAGCATTGTGCGGTCAATGGTTTTAACATCAAAAATTTCACTTAAATTGCGCAATTGACTGCCTGTGAGCGGGCAATCAAGGATAACAATTGTTGCACCCAAATCTTTGATTTCATCACGGATTTCTTCAGCCTTACCGATACCAAAATAAGTGCGTGCGTTTAGTTCTTTTGGTTGAAAAATATTGATTTTAACAATTTCATATAGAGCACTTTCAGTCAATTGCTCTAACTCTTTTGCCCTATGCTCCACATTTTCAACATCAACATAAGGGCACACCAAGTATGCCTTTTCTTTTATAACTTCATTATTAACAAACATAAATTCTCCTTTAAACATAAAATTTAGGCACAATGCGGATAAAAAACCGCCACCGTTTATACTCCAAAAAACAATAAGTTCACAATTAAAATCTGCCTAAAATTTTAATTAGAGTTTAAAGATTTATGCTCATTTTTAACATCTCCTAAATTTTATTTTAACTTTTAAACCGCATATTGTCAATAAATTATTATTTAGAAATGTGATTTTTGATTTTATTTATGCTGAAATTTGGCTGTTATTTCGCACATTCTCCTCGCAAAAGGCAGGCAAAAAAGCAAATACCAACAAAAAATGCACTGTTGAAAGTGCATTTTATATATAAGGTTTATTGTTGAACACTGTTTTCTTTGATAAATTCAACTGTTTGAATCAAAACATCTTTTGTGTCAATCATTGATTGAATCTTTGCCAAAATCATGTCTTCTTCTTCAATTTTTCTTTTATTCAACCAGTTAAAAATCAAATGTCTCTTTTTTGTTTTTGCAACGATTGTAAGGGCATTTTTTTCAAGCAATTCATCATCTTTCAATTTTTGCATCAACTTGCCAACATGTGTAAGTTTTGCAAGCACATCGCTCCAATTTTCACTGCCCAAAGTCATATATAATTTGTAATAAATGTCGTTCATGATGCCTACACGTTGATTTTTTGATTGCATGCGTGTGATTTCATTCATTGTGTCGTAAATTTTGCCAACATATTCACAAACAACCGCTTCCCTTGTTGTCATTGCTGGTATGATTGGCATACTATAATATTTTTCCATTTAAAACCTCAACTTTCTTTCATTATACCATAAAGGTAAATTTTGTCAATAGTCAATTTTTTAAAATTGTTGCAAAAAATGTAATAATTTGTTAATATGTACGCATGCGTATATGTAACTTGGCTAGCGGAAGCAGTGGCAACTGCACATATATTGAAGGAGATTCTGCCAGAATACTGATAGATAACGGCAAACCTTTTTCATATATTTTTAATGCGTTGAATGAACTTAACATTGCACCAGAAACCATTGATGCCATACTCATCACTCACGAGCATAGCGACCATATTAAAGGCGTTGAAAAATTTGCACGCACTTTTAATACAAAAATTTTCGCTCACAGCAATGTTAAAGAAGTTTTGTTAAATCAAATTCATATAGACCCAAACAATTTTGTTTTTTTTGACACTGATTTTGAAATTGGAGATTTACACATTCAACCTTTCCCATTGCCTCATGATAGCAAATTCTGTGTTGGATATCGTGTAAATCAGGAAGATGCTGTTGTAACAGTTTGCACCGACTTGGGAGAATTTTCGGCTGAAACATTTGAAATTGTAAAATCAAGCGCATTGGTCTATCTTGAAGCAAATTATGACCCCGAAATGCTGATGTCTTATCCAGGCTATCCCCCATTTTTGAAGCGCAGAATAAGTGGTGGACATGGGCATTTAAGCAACCTTCAATGCGCAAAAGCAATTGAAAAACTTGTAAGCACTGGCACAAGGCTGGTTGTGTTAAGTCACATCAGTGAACACAGCAACACAACAAATCTTGCAGTGGGAACAATCGCAAACTATTTGCAAAGCAAAAACATTGTTCCAAATCGTGATGTCCGCCTAGACATTGCTCACCACGAACAACGTGGAACTATATTTAGAATCACACCTACAAGTCAAAAAAATAATATAGATTAGTTTTAAACCGGTCTATATTATTTTTTGTTTGTGATTATTTTAATTGTTTGATATCCATGACAGTATCATGAGGAATTGGCTTCCATTCCACACGTTTAAATAACGCAACGTATGATGTCCATTTACCTATAATATCAAATAGTGGGAATAAAATCATGTGGAAAACTGTTTTGAAAAATGGCAACTTACCAATTCTTTTTCTATATACAATCAAAACACAGGTTTGAACAACCAAATCTGATAGTAATGTCATTCCTAGTCCTGAAAGCCAACCAGTTAAAAACCCTAACCATACATTGCCAGCACTGCCAACAATGATGCCTATTATAAACATGCAAGTACATTTGATAATTCTTCTAATAGCACCTTCAATTGAGAATGGAAAATTCAGCCAAAAGCAATCATAAGTCGTCCAAAATGTAATTTTGGGGTCAACTAAATTTTTTAGCAGTTTGGGGCAATTTTCCACAGTTGATTGCAAATGACCTTTAGACCAACGCAATCTTTGGCGCAATGCAACTTTTAATTTGTATGGTTGCTCATCATAAAAAATTGCATCATCGCAATATGTAATCCTATAATTTTGTATAACTGCATCAGTACAAAAACTTCTGTCTTCTGTAAGTGTTGTATAATTCCAACCATTTTTAACCAATTCGTTTGCAAATAAAAAGCCTGTGCCTTGGATTCTGCATGCCTGATTCAACAAGCCTTTAGCACGATTTTCAGTCAAACAGGTGCGCATCCAGTGCATTGCATAACTAAATGAAATCCAGTTTTGATTCATGTTTTTAGAATGTCTGAAAGACGTGATTATTTTATTTCCAGCATCAAAAGCTTCATTCATTTTAGTGATATAGTTTGGATTTAAAACGTTATCAGCATCAAAAATAAAATACCCTTCAAAGGCTTCTACCCCTTTATCTCCTGTTAGTTCTTCATCGTCTTTGATTTGTTCAAATAAATATTTCAGTGCAAAACCTTTTGTTCGCTCATCTGGATTTTTGTGTTCATATACTTTAACACACATATCTTGATGATTTTTAGCAAACTCTCTCACTATTTCAGCGGTTGAGTCAGTACAATTATCCGCAACAACCAAAACTGAGATTTTATCTTTAGGGTAATCTTGGTTATAAACACTATCCAAAAGGTTTTTTATAACTTTTTCTTCGTTACGTGCCGCAACACATATAGCATAATTATGATTTTCTTTAGCAGTTGGAAATTTTTTAGCAGGGAACAAACCAATTATTTTATAAATTGTTTTATAAAAAGTTAAGTACCCTATCACTGTACCTATGACAGAGCAAATAATGATTATCACATTTAAAACGTTTTCAAAAGTAGTCATGATAATAGAATTGCAAATTAGACAATTAAAGTCAAATAAAATGAAAAAAATTATAATTTTGATAGATTAAAAGACATTAAAAATATGCGGAGTTATATTCCGCATATCATTTTTGTATTGGCTATTTTTAAATCATATTATTTTACTCTTGCATCTTTACCCAAAAACAACGAAAATATCAAATGCAATTTTTGTTATTGATTGGGTTTTGTTCGATTTTTGCCATTTCCAATAAGGCTGAAATCAATACGATAATATCCTTGTTCCATGTCACATAACGGACATTTTTTTGGCGCTTGTTTGCCTTCAATGATTGTTCCACACTCATCACATTTAAAGCAAGCTTCTCCACAATTGCATTTATACAAACAATTACATTTCAACCCTTCCGCAAGTTTTTCTAATGTGCGTTGATGAGTTTTTTCAACCTTGGCAACCATATCAAACAATTCTGCCACATCTTTAAAGCCTTCGTCTCTTGCAATATCTGCAAAAGTTGGATAAATTGTCTCTGCGCTCATTTCTTCGTTGTGAGATTCTAATTTTAATGTTTCACACAAATCTGCGCCTTGTTTGAACGGATACCCTGCTTTAATTTCAATATTTTGTGTATCCTGACCACCATGCTCATTAATCTTGTTAAAAAATTGTTGTGCGTGCGCCATTTCATTATGGGCAATGGTTCGCACCAAATTGCTTAAATACTCATATCCTTGTTGTTGCGCCATTTTTGCCAAAAACTGATAACGTGCACCCTCCATACATTCACTGGCAAATGAACGTGCCAAATTTTCTTTTGTTTTGCTTTGTTGAAAATCCATACAACCCTCCAATTTCTATTTTTGCCAAGTGTCGCAAGTTAAAACAAAATAACAAATTTTTAATGCTAAAATTTTTAAAAGTTGTTTTTTGCAAAATATTTTTTAAAAAATTTGTAAAAATTTATTGACAAACTTTTTTTTAATTGTTAATATAAACTTGCATTTGTTGTGAAATGCACCTAAAAATTTTGGGGGATTAGCTCAGTTGGCTAGAGCACTTGCCTTGCAAGCAAGGGGTCATCGGTTCGAATCCGATATTCTCCACCAAATGTTATAGGAAGATGGCGAACATATTATTGTTCGCCAAATTCATAGGACATTAATGGTTGAAGCCTGTTTAAGCAATTTATTGCAAACAGATATTCTCCACCAAAAATATTTTGAGATGTGAATTTCAAAGTTTACCTCCCTTAACATAAGGGGTTTACAAAGGGGAAACAAAGTTGCCACTTTGTAGAGGAGCAAACGCCTAACAAGCGGACGTTTGCGACAACTTGAAGCAAACTCGCAAAAAGGCGAATTGCGACGAAGAGATGTAGCTCAGCAGGTTAGAGCACCACCCTGATAAGGTGGGGGTCGGTGGTTCGAGTCCACTCATCTCTACCAAGAAAAAGTGTTTGACGTCAGTCAAGCATTTTTTTATAAAATCAGTTTTGCAAAGTTTATTTAGGTACACAAAATTCTGTAAAAGAAAATAATTTGCCTAAGCAAATCTAAATTGTCGTAAAACTACAAAAATATAGCCGAAAAACATTCAAATTAATAAACAACTAATTATTTTATCTATAATTTTTGATACATATACAAAAAAGGAACACCTCATAAATGAAGTGAACCCTATAAATTTTATTGTTTCTGTTTTTTGCTAATCTTAAAATGTCCAATTTTTGAGTTTTCTGGTTTATTGTTTATCTTGCTTTTCATTTTCAATAAATTCGTTATTTTCTTGTGCAACCTCGCTTGCAACTGCAAGTTTTTGTTTTTTGTTTTTGCCAATGTCTTTTAGTTTATAAATCAGTTGAATTGAAAGCCACAAAAGAGTGCAAACAGCCATAAACACCGCATAAATAACAAGTTGAATCACTGGATAGAATGTTCCATACCCAATTTTAAAAGATACAAACAATTTTCCAACACCATCACCCAGAAGTTTTATAGCTTTTGATGCGTCAAACATAAACAGGTAGTTTGCTGCCCAGAAATCATTGCCTGTTTTAAGCGCAATTGCATTAAACATCGTTCCAAGAGCCCAAACACAAACAAAGTAAATTGTAAAGCCAATCAAGCAATCTTTTAATGCAGTTTTGTCAAGTCTAGGGAAAATGCCAAAAAGCAAAGCAAGAAGAGGAATAACCATAACGTTGCCATGTTCCAGAATAAAATGCATGTTGTAAAGATAGAACAATCCTTTATTATCCAAATCTGGACTTGCCAAAGCAAACAAAACACCAATAACATTTATAATCACAGTAAAGTTAAACAAATGTTTATTTTTTGTTATAAGCGAAAATAAAATAAAGAAAGATCCAAGGTTGCATAGTTGGAAAGGTAAACGTGCAACATTGATTGAAATTGCCGAAAACATTTGCAAATATTGCATTATAAGTGACAGAGACAAAACAAGTAGCAAAACCATTTTAGTCTCTTCACTTCGTTTCCTGAATATAAAATAAAGTGCAATAATTTCACAGACAATCAAGAAAATCCATGCGAAGTGAACAATGCTATACGCTTCAAAAATGAGATTTGTATATCCAAACAAGTGTTGCAACACATAAATTGGAAGCGCAGATAAAATCATGAAAGGAAGTGTGATAAAGAAATTGAAATATTCTTTTTTATTTTTAAACTCAAACACATGCCTCTCTTGAATTGCAAGAATAACAGGAATCACAAGTTGTAGGCACATTAGAATTCCAAACCAAATTGAGCGGAATGTCGGGTTGATTAAAAATTGTTTAAAGCCATCAGAGATAACTGAAATTGAATTAAGCCCCCTTCCTGCAGTTGATGTAAAATCTATAAGATATTGTTTGAAGAAGCATATTTGAACAATAGTCATGATTGTGCAAAAATAAATTGCGATATTTCTGATTGTTCGGTTCTTATAAAAAACTGCAATTGGCAAACAGATAAATGAAACCATACTGAACCATCTTACAATTGCATAACCATACCTTGCCGGCATTGATGCCAGGTCTTCTTTTGAATAACTAAGAGCAAAAGCATCGGGCAAAATCAAAGAAACAAGCATTAAACACGCATAAACAACAACACTGATTTTTAAAATTTTATTTATAACTTTTGCAAATTTTTCGTTTCCTTTAAAAACACAAAATCTTAAAATACAATAAGTGGCCATTAAAACTGCAATAATGATTGACAAAATTAAATAAAACATATTTTTTTCTCCTTTGTTTTTTATGATATTATTTCAAGCACTTTTTTGAATCAGTTTGGGCTGAAGGGGTATAAATATCTAGTGTTTTATATTTTGTGAAGCACAATGCAACAAGATAGAACAAAATTCCGCAGACTGGTAGCATTGGAAGCAGATATATAAAAGGGATTGGTATAAGTTTAAAAAGCGGAACAAGAACCATGATTCCGTCAGGGCTCATTGTATATGAATGATTATGTGGTCCGCTTATGCTAAAGCCATTTAATGCATAATTGGCAAAAAAGCACACACCAAAATATGCTAAAACGCAAAGGCAAACCCAAAGAACATATTTTTTCTGAGGCTTCATCCAACGCGCTGCAATCATTAAAAGAGGAACAAGCACAACAAACAAATGATCAATCCAGAAGTTAAGTGTTACCACTGAATACCACATTGAATTTTCAACATCGGATACATAAGTTACAAATGTTGAAAGTGCACAAGGCATTGAGAAATAAAATAAATATTGTCTTGCCAATTCATTTTTCTTGATTAGGCAAAGCGGAAGCAAAATAAAGTTGAAGTTGCAAACCTGAAACATTTGAACAAAGAAATTTTTAAAGTCAAGGCTTTTGCCATAGTGTGTCAAATGCAAAAACATTATCCCTATCATGCAAACAATAACAGCAGAATAAATCATTACACATTGCCACTTATAACTTACATGAGATATTATAAGCATCAAAACCACTACAACAACAATAGAAGCCAACACCATTAAAATATGGGCTGTGCCACCAATAGTCATCATAATAAATTTTTCCTTTTCTTATGTATTAATTTGATTTTAACAAAAAAATTAGGACAAGTCAAAACATTTGTCCTCTGTTCTTTTGTGGATGTGAACACCAAAAATTTTAAATATTAAATACTTCAATTAATGAAAAAAATAATAAAAAATCTCAATTTTGTGTTAAAATTCACTAAAATAATAGATATTTTTATATATTTTTTAAATTTTTCATTTTTAATCTTTATCAATATCGCAGCAACATGCGCCATTTTTGCAAAATTTTGATTGATCATAAGCGATATTATGTTTGTCATAATAATCTTTTATTGCCGCTTTTATTGCTTCTTCAGCCAAAACTGAACAATGAATCTTATGAGCAGGCAACCCGTCCAAAGCTTCAACAACTGCTTGATTGGTCAATTCCAATGCTTGGCCAATTGGTTTACCTTTAATCAATTCGGTAGCCATTGAACTTGTTGCAATAGCACTGCCACAGCCAAATGTCATAAATTTAACATCAGTGATTATACCGTCTTTAACCTTAATGTACATATGCATAATATCGCCACATTTTGCGTTGCCAACTTCACCAACACCATCAGCATTTTCCATTTCACCAACATTACGAGGATTGCGGAAATGGTCCATAACTTTTTCACTATATAACATGTTTAATTTCTCCTTTCTCTAATCTATCCCATACTGGGCTAATTTTTCTTAAATATTCAACAACTTCAGGCACAGCCTTGATTGTTTTTTCTATATCTTGTTCGGTTGTATATTTGCTTAATGTTAAACGCAAACTTCCGTGAGCAATTTCGTGTGGCAAACCTATTGCCAACAAAACATGGCTTGGGTCAAGAGAACCAGATGTACATGCTGAACCACTTGACGCACATATCCCCTTATCATCAAGAAGCAATAACAAACTTTCACCTTCAATACCCTCAAACGACATATTGAAATTGTTTGGCAATCTAGATTCAACATCTCCGTTTGTTTTTGAGTGTGGAATTTTTGATAATTCTACAAAAAGCTTGTTTCGCAATTTAAGTTCATGTTCAGCTGTTTGTTGCATATCTTTACAAGCCAAATCAAGGGCGACACTCATTCCAACAATGCCTGGCAAGTTCTCTGTGCCTGCACGGCGATTTTTTTCTTGTCCACCACCATGAATAAAACTGAACAATGGGCTGCCCTTTCTGCAATACAAAGCGCCAACACCTTTTGGGCCATGGAATTTATGCCCTGACATACTTAACATATCAATATTCATTTCTTTAACATCAATTGGCAAATGCCCCACTGCTTGAACCGCATCTGTGTGGAAAATGATATGTTTGCCACGACAAATTTGTCCAATCTCTTTTATTGGTTGAATTGTACCAATCTCATTATTTGCAAACATAATTGTAACCAAGCATGTTTTGTCTGTGATAGCATTCTTTAAATCATCAATATGAATGATACCATTTTCATAAACAGGCAACATCACTATTTCAAAGCCCTGTTTTTGTTTTTCAGCCAAAGTGTGCAAAATTGCATGATGTTCAAATGCTGAAGTTATTATTTGGTTTTTGCCAGTAAGTTTGCCAAATTTACAAGCGGTTTCAATTGCCCAATTATCACTTTCACTACCACCAGATGTGAAATATATTTCGTCAGTTTGCGCATTCAAACAATTTGCAACTGTCTGTCTTGCCTTTTCAAGTTCTTCTTTTGCTTTTTGCCCAACCGAATGCAAACTACTAGGATTGCCAAATATTTCATCAAAATATGGCAGCATTGCCTGTTTAACCTCTGGGCTAACTTTTGTTGTACCAGCATTATCAAGATATATTGTATCTTTATTTATATTCATTGTTTCTCCTATTATCATACTATTTTGGTATGAATTAAAACTTTTTAAAAATGCCAAGTTTGGCGCAAAAGCTAAAATGTTTTGTTCAACAAGTCGTCAAGTGTTATACCTGAAAGATAATCAACAATCATCAAATTGAGCTTTTCCCAACAACCTATGCTATCACATTTATTTTGCATTGGGCAATTTTTGCCTTTTGACAAACATGGTGCTAAGCATGGCAAATCGTTTGTCGCTTTCAAAATATCAGCAACCGTATATTGGCTTGGAAGTTTTTTCAATTTATATCCACCAGTTGAGCCACGAGCGCTTTCAATCAGTTTTGCCTTGTTCAACATTGAAATGATTTTTTCAAGATATTTGGTTGAAATGTTTTGTTTTTCACTCAATTCCGCAACAGAAACAAATTCTCCTTGATGCTTTGCCAATTCAGCCATCACTCTAACAGCATATCTGCCTTTTGATGATATTTTCATAATTTCTCCGTTTTAAATCATACTTATTTGGTATGATATAATTATATCAATCAATATTTATGTTGTCAATGGTTTTTTATTATTTTTCTCATTGTTTTTTTATTCATAGAAATTAACAGGTTTTCAACGCATTCAAACTGGAAAATCAATTTTTTTCAAGATTTTATTAAAAAAATACCGCAAAACTCGTTAATTTTGCAGTATTTTTTCACATTTGTTTGATTTTTTATAGATTGCTTTCAGTTTCGTATTTCAATGGAATACCATAAACTGATTCATAAATATTTTTCCAGATATTAAAATTTTCTTCTTTCATTCTCTCAATATTTTGTTTATCGTCAAGTTTTTCATCAGCATAAATTGGTTTTTCAATATGGACAGTGTGTATTTGAATTGGAAAACCGTCTTCACCAGTTTGATCACTATCCTGCATGGTTACAAACATAGGTATAACTGGAACATGATTTTTTACTGCAAATCTGAAAGCCCCATTTTGCAAAGGACGTGGTTTTCTATAATTCCACCACATTGATTCTTCTGGATACACAAGCACAAAGTTACCTTTTTGCAACAGATAATTTGTTGCCTTTAAAAACTTTTTCATTGTTTGTTCATTTTGACTTAAAGGCAAGGTATCACAATAACGCATGATTGGTGCAAAACCCGCAGGTGGGTTTGTGTAATTACCCTCACGTATAACCTTGTACATACGTTTATGTTTAAGTTTTGCAGACCTAAAAGTTTGGTCAATAATAAAACTGTCAATCACTCCAAAATGATTACAAGTTACAATAGCACCAGTTTTTACTGAACGCATATTCCCTATGCCTTCAATTTTATCAACCCTATACATACCAGCTTGTTTGAGTTGCTTCAACATTTTGCCAGCACCTTTATAGGTAAAATGACGTTTTATTTTGTCAATCAAACCATTTTTTAAATAATCAATATCATCTGGTTTAAGTTCAATTGTAGGAGGGTCATTTTCGACCTCTTGACCAAACATACCCAAACGTTCATATTCTTTTATCTTTTCTAAAACATTTAATCTATCAACCGATTTTGATATTTCTTGCATACTTACCTTTTTTATCTTTAATCTTAATTTTTGTTGCTCTAAACTGTAGCAGTGCTTTTTGTTTTAACTTTAAATTCATTATTTGATGTGTTTTTGATAATGTCTGACACTTTAGGTGGATTTTTTTCAATAGATTTTTTAAAGTTGTTTGAATCAGCAACAACAGTTGAGGAATAAGAAATCATATTTGCGGCTGCCTGATAATCCTTTTGACGTTGCTCTTCTGTGTATGAATCTCTTTGTTTTAAAAGCAATGTATAAAATTCAGTTTTTCTTGCTGCTTGCCAAAAATATTTATCAAACATTACATCATAATATTTCCAAGGTTTTTTGAACATATTGTAGTGAACAAGATACAAATCTTTTTCGTCAAATTCACTGTCTTCAACCGTCATTTTATCCCAGCCCTTTTCCATATACAAAACTTTGTTTTTGCAAAGGAAATTTAAATAATCTTGGTCTGGGCACATTGAACTGAATGGGTAATTGTTAAGATAATAAATAAATTGTTCTTCTATGCTTTGTTTTCTAAATTCTTTTAAGTTCATCAACAATATGCCAGAATTAAAGTACTTATCAGCATCTATACCAACAGCTTCTTGTACATAAGTTTTAAATTGAATGTTTGAATTAGCAACTTCGTCAACCACCGCACCAACAAGATTGTCGCCCAAATCTTTGTTGTACATTTTTGCAATATTATCAACAATGGCAATATCACAATCTAAATAGATTGCTTTATCCAACTTTGGAAACAATGAAGCGATGAAAATTCTATAATAGATTGATGGAGAATAATAGTCTCTCAATTGAGCAACCAACTTATCTCGAATAGATTTGATTTTATTGCTGACATTTACAAATTTAATTTTAATGTTTCTTGTTTCCATCTTTTTCAATGCAAACATGTTTTCAATTTTCAAATGTTCATTAAGCACATATACACACACTTTTTGTTTCAATGGTGTTGTGTCGATAAGTGACCTAATTGAAACTGCCAAATACGGAATATAATTGTCATCTGAAGAAAAGAACACAGGTATAATTTGATTTTGTTGTTTATTGTTTAAAATACTCATAATAATAATTTCCCCTTTATATTTTGTTTTGCCACAATTGATTGTATTTTGTGACACAAACCATAACATACTGATTAAATATATTTGCAATTCAATATGCTATGAATGCCAATATCATATAATTTGTTTACGCAGATTTTCAAGAGAATTGCCAAAAATTTCTCTAAATATTAGAATTGATTAAGAGAACCAAATTTTATTATTTTGAGAGGCAAAAATCAACTCTACTAAAATTAGAATTGACTTAAATCATGCCCACAAATTGTGGAAAAACGACAATTTTGGTGTTAAAAACAGCATTTTTAAGTCGTTTTTATAATCTTTTGCCACATTTTATTGATTTTAAACATCATTTTTTGTATAATCAAATTATAATATAAATAGGAAGGTATGTTATGGACAAACAAAAATTGAGTCATGAAAAAGTGTATCGTTTGATACAAACAATTGCTGTCATTTGCATGTTTGCCTCTGTTGCACTTGCAATTATGATGGCTTTCCAAGTGATAAAATACACCCCAGCCACACTTGCAATCGTTTTGGTTATTTTGGTTGTTAGTGTTTCATGTATGATGGTTCTGCCTTGGGTTAAACAACTTTCAAAAGGTGAATTTAAAGTTCTTTGCTATGTTATGTTTGCAATTGCCGCTGTAAGTTGCATTTTGTGGACAGCCGATGTTATTGTTGGCGTTAAACTTGCAACCATGATTGACCAAGAGGTTGCTGATGCTGTATTGATTGGACAATTGAGATTTATTAAAATTAGTTTGATTATTTCTTTCCAACTGATTGTTGCAAGCTCAATTGCTTCATTTGTTGTTAAGTATCGCAAAACAATGATAGCTTTCCAAGTTATCACATATATCAGCAATTTATACATCGACTTTTATGGTTCTTATGCCCTTGCTTGTGTTGTGTCAACAAACGACGGTTTACAATTTGTTGGTAACGCAGGTTTTGTTACAAATAAAATTTCAATTATGTTTGCAGTTATGGCTTTGGCATTCGTTGCAATTTCAAACGCAGTTGTTAGAAGCATGGACAGACGCAAAAGACGTGATGCCCTTGCCCCAATGTTTGAAAGCCAAGACAAACAAGTTGCTCAAGCAAGCACACAATCAACCAACGAAGTTAAAGACGGAAAATCTGTTCAACAAAAATTGAAAGAATTGAAAAACCTTCTTGACAACAATTTAATCTCTGAAGAAGAATACGCAAAGAAACGTGATGAATTGATTGACCAACTATAAAAGATATCTTTTAATAAATTAAGACCACAGTTGTAATATGTGGTCTTTTTTATTGTGATTAACATTCAAATTATAGTTCAGTGCTGTAAAATGGCTTAAACTATTTATTTGTAATAGTTTTAAGATATGTTAGCAAACAATTATATTGTCACAATCCATTTATGATAAATTGACAAAATTTTACTATTTTAACATTCAACAACACACGTAAAACTATTAAATCAGTGGACAAAAAATTAAGTTTTTGATAAAATATGGAAAGTATTTTAATTAAAGGACATTTTTATGGGATTATTTTCTTACTTATTTGCTTCAGACAACACAAGAAGCCTTAAAAAAATTGAAAAGATTGTTAAACAAATTGAAGATAAAGCAGGCACTTATGCCGCAATGACAGATGAAGAGTTGCAAGCTCAGACACCTGTTTTGAAAGACAGACTCAAGGCTGGTGAAACAACTGATGATATTTTGCCAGACGCTTTTGCTGTTGTGCGTGAAGCAGCCACTCGTGTTTTGGGCATGAGGCACTTCCATGTTCAACTTATTGGTGGTGTTGTTTTACACCAAGGCCGTATTGCCGAAATGAGAACTGGTGAAGGTAAAACTTTAACAGCAACAACTGCAGTATATTTAAACGCATTGACTGGCAAAAATGTTCACGTTATTACCGTCAATGAATATTTGGCAACAACACAAGCAGAAATGATGGGAAAACTTTATAAATTCCTTGGCTTGACAATTGGCTGCACACTTGCTGGTCAACAACCCGCTGAAAAGAAAAAGGCTTATGAATGTGACATCACTTATGGTACAAACAATGAATTTGGCTTTGACTATTTGCGTGATAATATGCAAGTGAACAAAGAATATAAAGTTCAACGTGGTCACAACTTCTGTATAGTGGACGAAGTGGACTCTATTTTGATTGATGAAGCACGTACCCCACTTATCATTTCAGGTGCAGGTGGCAAATCTACCGACCTTTACACTGTTGCAGACAACTTTGCAAAAAGATTAAAACCAGAAGATTATGATATTGATATCAAACATAAACAAATCCGTTTGACAGAAACAGGTGTTAGCAAGGCTGAAACTTTCTTTAAACTTGAAAACTTAAGTGATATTCAAAACCTTGAAATCAACCACCATATCAATAATGCTTTGCGTGCCAACTACATCATGATAAGGGATATCAACTATATTGTTAAAAATGATGAAGTCCTTATCGTTGATGAATTTACCGGCCGTATCATGCAAGGCAGACGTTATAGTGACGGTTTGCACCAAGCCATTGAAGCAAAAGAAGGTGTTAAAGTTCAAGAAGAAAACAAAACTTTGGCAACTATCACACTTCAAAATTATTTCAAACTTTATTCAAAATTAAGCGGTATGACAGGTACTGCAAAAACTGAAGAAGGTGAATTTAACAAAATCTACAACCTTGACGTTGTTACAATCCCAACCAACAAACCTGTGCAACGTGTTGATGAACAAGATTTGATTTTCTACACTGAAGAAGCAAAATACAAAGCCATTGTTGAAGAAATCAAAGAAAAACATGAAAAAGGTCAACCTATTTTGGTTGGTACTGCATCTGTTGATAAATCAGAACGCATAAGCAAAGAAATTAAAAAATTGGGTATCCCACACAATCTTTTGAATGCAAAAAATCATGAACTTGAAGGTCAAATCATTGCTCAATCTGGTCGTGTTGGACAAGTTACCATTGCAACAAACATGGCTGGTCGTGGTACAGATATTTTGCTTGGTGGTAACCCAGAATTTTTGGCAAAACAAAAAATGCTTAATGAAAACGTTGAACCTGCTGTTATGGAAAAAATAACTTCATACAATGCAGATTTGACAGACGAAGAACAGGCATTAAAAGAAAAATATAAGCGCTACTATGCCGACTTTAAAAAAGTTACAGACGAAGAAAAGCAAAAAGTTATTGAACTTGGCGGTCTTCACATTTTGGGTACTGAACGTCACGAATCACGTCGTATTGACAACCAATTGCGTGGTCGTGCCGGTCGTCAAGGTGACCCAGGTTCAAGTATCTTCTTCATCTCATTGGAAGATGATTTGCCACAACGTTTTGGCGAAAACAGAATGAAAAACTGGTTCTCTATTGTCTTCCGTGGCAATGAAGACATGCCTTTACAATCAAAAATCTTAACAAAATTCTTTGAGTCAGCACAAAAGAAAGTTGAAGCAATGAACTTTGGCGCACGTAAAAATGTGCTTGAATATGATGATGTTTTGAACAAACAACGTCAAATTATTTATGGCGAACGTGACAAAGTGCTTGATGGTGTTGATATTCACCCACAAATCCTTGAAATGCTTAAAGAGTTCACTTTTGAAACTTGCTTAAATTATTTAGACGAAACAAAACCTTACTATGAATGGGATTTGGAACCATTAAACAAAGAACTTGAAGCAAAACTTTTAAAACCAGGCACAAACCTTGTAACAAGCGAGTTTGTTGACGGACTTGATGCAAAACAAGTTGCTCAAAACGTTTATGACAAACTTTTGGAAATCTACGAAGCAAAAATTGATGAAGTTAAAAAACTTAATATTGACTTTAGCATATTTGAACGCAATGTCTTGCTTCATGTTGTTGATAAGTTCTGGACAGACCATATTGACGCAATGAACACACTTCGTAATGAAATTGGCATTATGGCTTATGGTCAAAAAGACCCTGTTGTTGCTTACAAAAATGAAGGCTTTGAAATGTTTGACAAGATGATTACTGACATACGTGACTACACTGCTGAAACTTTGTTTAAATCACAACTTAAAATTGAAGTTGTTCCAAAACGTCCAGTTGGTCCAATAAATGTTGGCAACACAAATAAAGGTGAAAATGTGCAAGCACGCAACCGTGATGCACACATTGGCAGAAATGACCTTTGCCCTTGCGGTAGTGGCAAAAAGTATAAAAACTGCTGTATGAACAAAGACCAAAAATAAAAAATGAAATAAATCTATTTTGTTGGTTCTCATAAGCTCGGTTTGTTATTAACAACAAAAAACTCACTAAAAATAGTGAGCTTTTTTGTGTCTATTTATCGTTTTTTTAGCAAAATACTTTTCAAATTGAGAAAAATATTAACTTTTTTTAATATTATTACATTTCACGGCGAGATTGAAGTGCTTTTGAAAGTGTCATCGCATCAGTATATTCAAGTTCACTGCCCATGCTGACACCTTGAGCAATACGAGTAACTTTAACACCCAACGGCTTAAGCAAATTTGCAATATACATAGCAGTTGCTTCCCCTTCCACATCGGGGTTTGTTGCAACAATAACCTCTTGAGTATTTTCTGTTTGCACACGTGACAAAAGTGATTTAATATTTATATCATTTGGACCTTTGCCTTCAAGTGGATTTATAACACCATGCAAAACATGATATGTCCCATTAAATTCACGAACTTTTTCAAGTGCTGTTACATCTTTTGGCTCTTTTACCACGCAAATTATATTATCTTTTTTAGGTCTTGAACAAATGTCACAAATTTCCTTATCTGTAAAATTTGCACAAACTTTGCAATAATGAATTGTCTCTTTTGCTGTAACCATAGCATCGGCAAAATCTTTCACTTCAGCATCGGTTAAAGTAAGCAGAAAATAAGCATACCTTTGGGCTGTTTTTTTGCCAACACCTGGCAAATGTGAAAATTCATTAACAAGCCTTTCCATTGAATCAATTTGGTTCATTACATCAACCCGCCAAGGCCACCCATTGCGCCCATTTTATCTTTGCTTAATTCATCGGCTTTTGCAATTGCGTCATTGAATGCAACCACAAGCAAATCTTCAAGCATTTCAACATCATCTGGGTCAACAGCATTTTTATTTAATTTAACTGATTTTAATTCTTTTTTGCCTGTCATGGTTATTTGCACCATGTCGCCACCAGCCTTGCCAACAACTTCTGCATTTTCAAGTTCTTGTTGAGCCTTTTCCATTTGTTCTTGCATTTTGCGGGCTTGTTGCATGATTGCATTCATGTTCATTCCGCCACCAAAACCACCATAAGCCATATTAATATCTCCTTATAATTACAATTATTTATTCTTTAAACTTGATTTTTGACCTAAAAGCATCTTTCAAACTATCTTTGACATCTTGTGTTGAAGCATTTGTTTTATCATATTCTATTTCAACATCTTTGATGCTGTCGTCAAACAAATTTATCAGTTCCAATATTACATTAAGACGTTCAGTATTGTCAATCATTTGATAACACCCCAAGTCGTTTGTGTGAAGTATCATTCTATTTAATCTCTTTTCAACTTTAACCACACTTAAAAGAGCATTTGATAACGCAAACAAATTACGTTCTTTTGCTTTAATTAACACATTGCCCCAAACCTTGTCAGTTTCATTTGAACTTGTTGCCACAGGTTCGGTTTTTACAACTGGCTGTTGAACAGGTATTTGTGCTGAACCAACAGCTGACTGAACTTCAACCAAAGGCACTGACAACGAAACCAAGTCAAGGCAGGTTGATTCAAACAAATTTTCTGGGTTAATGCTATATTTTAAATCCAATTCCACACTTGCAAAACGGCTGAAAGCCATTTTTAAATAAACCAAATCAAATTGTGATGCAATTTC
>JBNMLD010000004.1:0-39560 GCA_050874685.1 Candidatus Onthoplasma sp.
ATTTTTAACAAATGAAAAAATAATATTGATAAAAAATTATAATTAAAATTAATTTATTAAATATTTTTAAAATTTTTATTAAATTCGAAAAATAATATATAAATATGGTTTATTTGCATTATTTTTTTGTTTTTTTAATTAATTTTTGTTTATGTTTATTGCTGAATAAATTTTTTATGCAAGCGTGAAGTTTTGAGGTGTTAACATTTATTTAGATTGCAACATAAATCTAGATAGGAGATAAATATGAATTTAGATGAAATCGAAGTTAGGGTTGATAAGCCATATCCAGAAATTGAAAATGCAGTTGCTGACAAAATGACGGTTGCTATTTTAAAAAATTTGGCTTTTTCAAGTGCTAGTGAATTGGAAGCTGTTCTTACATATATTTACCAATCTGTAATTGCGGATAAAACTCATGCTGACATTGCAAATATTTTTGAAGAAATTGCGATTGTCGAAATGGAACATCTTGATATGCTCATGCACGCAATCACAGCCTTTGGTGGAGTGCCTGTTTATGAAGACGCAAACGGAACGATGTTTAACACTAGATGTATCAATTACACTCAAAAACTTAACGAAATGTTAAACAATGACATTTATGGTGAAGAGATGGCAATAAAAAGTTATACCGATGCAATCAACAAAGTGAGCAATCAAAGTTTAAAAGATTTGTTTGCTAGGATAATTTTAGATGAAAAGAAGCATGCGGAAATTTTGAGAACTATAAAAGACAACGTGCATTTTTTATCAATATGATTTAAAAATTTTTAATAAAAGTGTTAAAAATATTGCAAAATGTGTGTTTTTTTGCAATATTTTTTATATTTTTTGTGATTTTTTAATATTATTTATTTAAATTTGTTTATTTGCAATAAAGCATAAGCTCACGCATTTTGCCATATTTGTTTATTTCTTTGAGATTCTTTTTTGTAACAACAGCATGGGCTTTGATAAGAATCTCGTTGTTAAAATTGTAAATGTCTTTTAAGCAAACTTTGCCAATTAAGAAGTCTGTGCTTTGAATGTGCTTTGGGCTAGATTCGATTTCAACAACATTGCTTTTTGGTTTATCTTCAATTGGCAATACACTGGTTTCTTGTTGCTGTTTTGTTTTGAAAATTTTTGGCATTTTGTTTGGCACAAATTTGCTAACATCAACAGTGGTGTTTTTGTCGTAGAAAATGACTGTGTTTTTGCCTGAAGATGCAATCATATTTGAGTCGATAACAACATCATTTTCAAAAGACAATTTTTCAGTCAGGTATTTTTCGGTTAAAATCACTTCTTTAACAATTCCTAAAAATTCACCCTTGATATTGAAAGCCTTTGAACCAATAGGACAACTTGCATAGCCTTTGTCATCAGTTTTCAATGTTATGGCAGTGTTGTTTTTGATAGTGATTGCATTTTTGCCAACATTATATATGTTTTTAGTTGGAAGTAAAAATCTATTGTCATTTTCTCCAATCAATTCCAAAAACAATAATTTTTTAAGTTTTTTATCAAACAAAAGTTTGTCAACAGAACCAATCAATTCTCCCTCATAAAGGGATAAAACTGGTCTAGAAACAAAATCACTACAATAATACATAATTACCTCAATAAAAATTCCAACTTTTAAATTCGTTGTGCTTTAAAATAATGTATGAAAATTAATTTTTATTATGATTTTTTGCTAATGTATAATAATATTATATTTTGTCTAAATTATTTGATTTATGTTAGATAAATGGGTATAATAAAAATAATAAATATTGATTTATAAAGATAATTTTTGATATTTTTGCAAAAATTAATTTTACACAAAATTGTCTTTTATTTAGGGGTAAAATGAAAAAACGATTTTTGGTATTTATCTTATGTTTGTTTATGCCAATTTTATTTGTTGGTTGTGAAAGCCTTAACAAAGACTATCTTTCCACGCCAACAAATTTGACAGTAGAAGCGGACGGAATTATAAATTTTGAACGTGTGGATAATGACGAATATTATGTTATCAGTATCAACAATTTGGAACAAAATGTTTTTGTTGCAAATCAAAATCCTTATATGGAATTATACAATAAAAATGGTGTAAATTATCTGCAATATGACATATCTCGTATGCTCAATCTTGGCGAAAGTTATGCAATAAAAGTGAAAGCTTGTGCAACCAAGAAAAAAGAGAGTGCATATTCGCCTGTTGTTAGTTATGTGCACCAAGTGCACGTGGAAACCCCAGAAACACAAATTACAGGCACAACACTCACATGGGATAATGTTTACAATGCAAGCAGTTATATGGTTAAGGTTGTAACCCCATCAACAGTTGTTGAAGCGGACGACCCAGAGACAATTGCAAATGCTTCAAATGTATTTTCTTCAGTTTATAGTTTAAACAAATTCGATTTTTCATCTATGCTTACAGAAGCAGGCGAATTTAAGTTTTATGTTAAAGCTATCAGCCGAGACAACAATTATTTGGAAAGTGGATTTAGTCACAAAATTGTTTATGAAAATCACATCACACTTGCAACACCTTCAGGTTTAAAATTGCATAAGGTTCAAAATGATTGGATTTTGACTGTAGTGGTTGACAATTTGGCAAATGGCTTAAACATTGAACTTAACAATCAAACAGAACAAATTGATATGAATGCAAACTATGTTGAACATGATGATAGTTGCAACAATTTGGTATATATAAATTTAAATCAAGCCTTCAAATCAAAACAGATAGATTTTAGCAAACTTGAAAATGCCAAAGTAAGTTGTCAATCAGTATATACAACTCAAAGCAAAAATTATTATACATCATCAAATTGGTCTTTAGTTGAAAGTTTGTCTATTGCCGAAAATATGGAAAGTCCTGTTATTGAGTATAACAGTGAGCAAAATGTTATCTCATGGCAAGCAATTGAATCAAGCCAATTGATAGGCTACAAAGTTTATGTTTGCAAAGGCACAGGCGTTGAAACACATATCCTTGATAAAACAACCTTAAGTTATATGTTGCCAGAAGATTTTGTTTCAGCATTTGTTCAAACAATAGGTTCTGGGGCAAAAACAAGTGAACTTTCAAATTTTGTTTTCAATTCAAACAACACATCAACAGGTCTTAACGTTACTTTAAAAAATAATTCAATTGAATGGACAACAATTGAAGATGCGTACTATATTGTTGAAACAAACAATGGTGTTACTGTAACCACTGACACAAGCATTGATTTAACAGCGATTGATTATGTTATTACATCAATCAAAGTTACAGCAATCAAAGCCAACACAAATTCAAACACTGCATCTCAAAAACCAAATTATTCAATCAAACTTGAAACACCAAAAAATGCAGGCTTTGTATCAAGCAACAAGTATTTGCTCTCTTTTGATAAAGTTGAAAATGCAATTGGATATAGAGTTTACGTAACTGATTTGTCACAAGAGACCAACCAAGCAGTTTGCATTGAAAAATTGTTTAGTGAGAATAGGGCAGATTTGTCAAATTATGTCACACGTGGCAAAGAATATCGTGTTCAAGTGCAAGCAGTGGCAGACAAATTTGGCATTTACACAGACAGTGACCTTTCAAGCAAAGATTTGACATTGACATACAATCAAGTTTTAGATGTACCACAATTCGTTGTTGATAATCTTGGCAGTCCTGTAACCATTTCAAATGATGGCACAAGGAGATATTATTTAAACTTTAACGGTGTTGAAGGCGCTTATAGATATGAAATCATGGTGAACTTTAACACAAAAACAGTGTTGCATGATAACCGTGCAACAGCATATCAGGTTGATATAACTGACTTCTTGACCGATATTAATGGCGAAATTATGGCAAATGCGTACAATATCACATTGAGAGCATTGCCACAAGAAAATGATACAATCACACAAGCCAGCAAATTTAATAGTTATGCGTATAAATTGCGTGCGCAATTAAAGCAGGTTACAAATATTGTTGTAAGTGACCCTGATGAAACTGAAGGCAAATATATCCTTTCATTTGATTTGCAAGACAACGCACAAAATTATAGTGTTGAAATTATAAAATTGAATGATACTGAATATACATCATATCTTGCAAGTTTAACACCAAAATTGACATTGCCTATCACAAACGTTAAAGGGGCAATTGATATCACAGCTTATGTTCAACAAGCAGGCGAATATTATATTTATGTAACCGCACATCCAGGTGCAGATAATAGTTATTATGACCCATCAGATAGGTCAAGCACATTTGCAGTTGTTAGCAAGTTGCAAACTTTGACAACTCCACATGAATTGACACATATCAATCAATCTAATACAGAGTTTTTGGCAAGTTGGCTGGGCGATAACAATGCTGACGGTTATGTGATTAAGGTTACAACTCCAAAAGGCAAAGAATATATTTATAAAACAACTCAAACCAGTTTTAACATCAATGATGTTATGACCGTTGAAGGCAACTATAAATTTGCAGTTAAATCAATGGTTGGCGCAAACAGCGAAAGTTCAAAATCATATATTTCAAGTGCATACAGCGAAGATTACTTGTTCACATATAGATATACAGAACTTAAAGATTTCGAGCGCTATGGTGTCTGCCTATTTGATGATACAACCAAGTATAATTACGCAATTTCAGATGTCACAAACCTTACAAATTTGTTATGGTATCATTTGTTGTTTGGGGTTGATGAAAATTATAATCTCAACATTTACATTAATCCAAATGACGATGAAACAGTAAAACAAGCAATTATCCGTCTTGCAAGTGAAGCTTCAAATTATCAATTGGCTTCTGGCAGTACGGTAATTTATGATTTTGAGTCTGACACTCAATGGAATAGTTTATTGAACAGCGCTTCAAATTCATCACTTCTTGGTTATATTTGCCGTTGTTTGTTGGGAGAATATCCTGAACTTGCATTGGTTGGCAATTTTGAGTGTGAAGAAACCAACGCAAATGTATTTAGCCTTAAATTTGAAAACTTGCTCAACGTTGAAAAAGTTGAAAATTCTGCTCATGTAAGGATAGCAAAAGACTTTGTGAATAATTATAAATATATTGACAAATCTTTGCGCCGTAACACAAACAGTGTGTTTGCAATTGATACAAGAAAAGAAATGGAAGTGAACACAACTGAACAATTGTTTATGGCTGTTCAATATGGCTTTAAACCAGTGTTTGGTGCGGGTTCAAACATTGCAAAACAAGTTTATGAAAATGCCCGTCTTGTGCTTACAGCAATTGCTTCAAACAACATGACAGATTTGGAAAAAGTTACTGCAATATTTGATTGGTTGGAATTTGCCTATAACATAAATATGGATGCTAAAATGATAACTACAGGTGCGGTAACAAAACAAGGGGAAATCTCTGATTGGGGCACACGTGCAGAATTTTATCTTGAAGGCTTGCTTTACAATATCCGCCAAGCATCAAATGGAGACTTGATTGTGGACAACACTCAAGCAACAAGTGAATCAATCACAAAAGCATTTGTATTGCTTTGTGGCATTGAAGGCATTGATGCACGCAAAATCAATGGCAGTTTGCTTTACAAAGACACTGAAGCCAGCGAGATTACTGGACACGACCATAGTTGGAATAAAGTTTATGTTGCAAATGAAAATGAAGCAAATTGGTATAATGTTGATTTAACTTACAGCGATTTAAGATATGATGTAAGGACAAAATCAAATTCATACAATATGGCAAGCCATTTGTTCTTCTTGGTGTCAGATGCTTACTTGCAATCAAACTTAAATTTTGGTAACAGTTCAAATGCACTTAAAGTCAATAGCATGAACGAACATCAAATTGTAACATTGCCAACCAACAAACAAATTGGCAAGATTGAAGCAAACTATGACTATTATGCAAATACAATAAAAACAATTTCTTATGAAAAATTGCAAGAAATTGTAAACAACATTTATTTAGTGCCAAGTGAAGATTACATGAATGAAGGTGCAACTCAAGCAGAAGATGCTCCAGCACAAATGTGGCTTAAATATATGGCTGACGGCAATTATAGACAATATTTGTTTAGCGAATATGACGGCAGAATATCTAGATTGCAATCGTTTGTTGTGAATATGCTGATTTATGGCAAAAGCATGATTGTTGAAAACAGTTCAAGCCTATCAAGTTTTGAATTGAGCATTGAAGAAAATAGTTCGCTTGACCTTGGAAGTTATGTTGTTAGTCAACTTACAAATTTGACAAGGGACACCATGAATGGAATGTACATCACAAATGAAGAACGCAATGCTCAAAAATATTTAAGCATAAGCACATTCTCAACATTTGACCGAGCAACTAACACAACAAAAATAATTGTGACAATGCAATACACTAATTAGTTGTTAAGTATAATTTTGTTTTAACTAATCAAACTAAAAATATGAAAGTTGATGCAGTTAAAACACTAGAAGAAATAAAAATGAAACTGCACGAAAGTGATGATTTAAAATCTCGCTCCGTGCAGTTTTTTGGCAAGCAAATTTGCGTGTGTTACATTGCAGATTTGGTTGATGATGTGATATTAAATGATTCTGTAATTTATCCAATTTGTGCTTATAAAGAAACAAAAACAGACAACCCATTAAAAGAACTTAAAGAACAAGTTTTGGCAAATAATGAGATAACAATTGCAACAGATGTTGATTCTGCTTCGCAATTGCTTTTTGCAGGCAATAGCCTGTTGCTTGTTGATGGTGCGGAAGAAATTTTGGCTTGCAACACTGAAAAAATCGTTGTGCGTGCAATAAACGAACCACCTACAAGTGTTGTTATAAAAGGTCCACGAGAAGGTTTTAATGAAAGTTTAAAATACAATTTAAGTATGGTTCGCCGTAGGGTAAAAACAGATGACTTGGTTGTTAAAACATTAGAAATTGGCGAGTTGACAAAAACACAGGTAGCAGTGGTGTATTTTAACTCGATTGCAGATAAACAAGTTGTAAAACACATTATAAAAAGACTTAAAGATATTGAAATTGATGGTGTTGTTGACAGCCATTATCTTGTTTCGTATTTGCAAAAAAATCCAAAGTCGTTATTTAAGCAGGTTGGCGATACGGAAAAGCCTGATATCTTGGTTGGCAAAATGCTTGAAGGGCGAGTTGGTATTCTTGTAGATGGCAGTCCAATCGCTCTTACATTGCCATTTATATTGGTTGAAGATTTGCAAAACAGCGATGACTATTACAGCCAGCCCATTAGGGTGACATTTGTTAGAATTTTGCGTTTTATTGGTGTTATTTTGGCTGTGCTTCTGCCAGGAATGTATGTGGCACTTGAAAAATTTCATTATAAAATTTTGCCACTTGAATTTTTGGTCACAATCATGAACACAACGCAAGGCATACCATTTTCGCCTTTCATGGAAGTGCTGTTTATTGTGCTATTGTTTGAAATATTGTATGAAGCAAATTTACGTATGCCACAATATTTGGGTATGGCAATGAGCATTGTTGGTGCTTTGATTTTGGGCGAAACAGCGGTTAATGCAGGTTTGGTAAGCCCACCCGCAGTTATGATTGTGGCATTATCAGGCATCACATTTTATATTGTTCCAAGCCAGGCGGCACAATTCAGCATTTTAAGGTTGCTGGTTTTGTTGGTTGGTGCAAGTTTGGGACTTTATGGTGTGATTTTGTTTTGCGTGTTTATAGTATCATATCTATGCAGTTTTGACAGTTACAATTCAGCATATTTAGCACCAACAGCACCATATATAAAAGCCGACCAAAAAGATATGTTTAGGCGCACAACCATCAAGGAAATGATAAAGCGTCCAAAGTCAATCGCCAACAATAAGCACAATTTGGATAGGAGGCGAGACAATGAAGATTAGTTACAGACAAATGTCAATCATGATTATGATGAGTTTCCTTTCAGTTAAACTTATGGCTTTGCCTGGCTTGCTTTGGACAGATTGCAAAAACATGGGTTGGTTTTTGACACTTGTTGTTATGTTGATTGACCTTGCTTTTGCTTTGATGATTGTGCAAACCATGCAAGCATCACAATCAAAAAATTTTTATGAGTTCTGTTCAATGCTTTTTGGCAAATTTGTTGCAAAATTAATTTTAATATTTTTGATTTGTCATTATGCTTTGGTTATGGCAATCATTGGCAAGGGGCTGGAATTTTTTGTTATAGAAAACTTATACGAAAAATTTTCGTGGTTCTTATTTGGTATTCCTCTTATGGCTGTGGTTGGATTTATGATTTATAAAGGGGCAAGGAATATTGCCAGGGTGTTTGAATATTTCTGGGTCCCAATTTTGATTGCTTGTTTTTATATTGTTGCAAAATCATTTGCAGGGGTGGAACTCACAACATTTTTGCCTATGTTTGAAGATGGTTTCATGCCAATATTAAAAGCGATGTTCGAACATATTGGTTGGTTTGGTTCGTCAACATTCTTGCTTATGATGTATGGGCAAGTTGATTTTAAAAATTCAAAAAAGCGAACTCTAATTGGCTTTGCGTTTCTTGCAATCTTGTTAGTTGAACTTTTATATTTTGTGTTTTATGGAATGTTTGACGTAACAAGTCCAACTCATCAATTTTGTGTCAGCGATGTTGCACAATTTGCTTCATCACATTCAAGCATAGGCGAACTTTCTTGGCTGGTGGTTAGTTTGTGGATAGTTGCACAGACTGCACAAATTGCAATGTACGGATATTGTTTTGTAAGGGCAATTATGTTGCTGTTCAACATTAAATCATGCACGATAGGGGTATTGATAATGTATTTATATTTCATCGGTTGGGGCATTTGGGGCACAAAAGGCATAGAACCAGAAAAAATATTTTATCAACCAGTCACTTCAATAATAACAATTGTATCAGCATATTTTATACCTTTGCTTGTTGCAATTGCTTGGGGAATGAGATCTAGAAACAAACCTAAATTAAAACAACCAAAAATTGTTGATGCAATAATAAAACAAAATAAAGACATCAAACTGTCAACAGCACCAAAAGTTACAAAATCAAATTCAAGCGAGGCGAAATATGAAAAAACTTAAAACAATTTTCAGCCCACGTAAAATTTTGGTTTGGATATTTCTGCTTATATTGGCAGTTACTGTGCCAGAATTTGCCAAACCAGCCATGAGCCAAACAGAAGCAATTGTCACAATGATGTGCGTTGACTATGTTGATGACAAATTCAGTTTGTCGGCAAGTATTTTGACCCCTGCCGAAGGCAAAAAAGCGAATTATACCTTTTACAGTGCAGTTGGACAAAGTGTGGGGGAAGCAGTTGATAATGTGTCACTTGCTATTGGCAAAGAAATGGGATTTTCTCAATGCGAAGTGATGGCTTTTGGTGACAATTTGTGTGAAAAAGGCATTATAAGCGCTTTGGACTTTATGGTTAGAATGAAAAAAGTAAGTCAAAATGCAACTTTGATTAACTTTGGTGGAGATATACAAGATTTTAGCAAGGCGATATTTAAATTAGTCAGCCAAAAGCAACTTAAATTAGAGCAGATTTTGAATTTTGATGAGCAATATGTTTTGTCAAAAGATAGCAGTGTTGAAAATTTTTATAAAAGTTATTTCAGCAAGATTTCAACAAGTGTTATGCCAAAAATCACAGTTGCAAAACAACAAAAAGACAATGCGATTGAAGTTCAGGCAGACCAAAGCAATGGTCAAAGTGAAAATGCAATAGCATCAACAGACGAAGACAAATTGTACCTTTTAAATGACGGCACGATAGGTGTTTTTAAAAAGGGTAAAAAACAGTTAGAAATGGATTATGGCCAAGTTGCCGATGTTAATTTGTTTGTAAACAAAAAATACGAGGGGCTTGTGGTTGTGAATAATGTAAATGATAATTTGTACAATGATGCCACAGTGGTTATGAATGTTGTTAGTTCAAAACCAAAAATAAAAGTAACGTTTGAAGATGATAAACCAAAATACACATTAAAATTAACCTTAAAAATGCATATTGAAGAGATTGTCCAAGACGAACAGAAACAGGCTTTTATGCGAAGGAACAAAGATTTCTATACTGACGAGTTGGTTAAAAAACTTTATGAAAAAGTTCAATCTAATGCGCAATCAGCCATTGATTTTTGCAAAAGCAATCAAGTTGACTTGTTGAATGTGTTTAGAGATTTCAATGCTTTTGAAAACAAGCAATTTAAAAAATATATTGAAAAAGTTGGCATAGAAAATTATCTAAATAATGTTGAGTTTAAAACTGAAATTCAAATTGACAACGCATTTTGATATCAACCAGTTTTCTTTGAAAATATGTTTGAGTGTAAAAACAAAAAATAATAAAAAAATTCACACCGACAAAGTGTGAATTTTTATTGTGATTAACAAAACCAAAATTTATGAGTGTAAGCAAAATAAATTTGCTTATTGCTAAATTATTTTATTTGTCCACAATTTAAGCACGCAAACTTGCGCCTAATGTGGAAATCTCTGCTTGAAGCACACGGTCAACAATAGGTGAAATTTCTGTTTCAGCCAAAGGCTTTTCGCCTTGACGGATACTGAGTGAGAAAGCAACACTCTTTTTGTTTTCGCCCAAACTGTCTGCAACATATACGTCAAACACTTTAACTTTTACGATATTTTGTTTGTCTGCTTTGAGTGCAACTTTAACAATTTCACTTGCTGGCACATCACGGTCAACAACTATTGCTAGGTCACGTGAGATATATGGCAATTTGTCTGGAGCATTGCCTGTGTGACGGTCGTTTAAACGACAAATCACATTGCTCAAATTGATTTCTGCCATTATAACTTTTTGATTGATGTCAAAGTTTTTCAAAATTTTTGGGTGCACTTGACCAATTTCGCCAATCTTGCGGTTGTATAAGTAAATATCTGCACAAATGCCAGGGTGGAACATCTTGTTTTGTGCTTGCCTGTATTCAAGAGTGATGCCAATGCTTGACATAATTTTATTCAGCCTATTTTTTAAATTGTAAAAATCATAGTCGCCAGTTAAACTTAAGCACAAATTGTTGTGTTCATCAGGAAGTTCAGTGAGTGGCAATTGTTTTGCAATAAACACATGTGCAAGTTCAAACAATTTAAGGTCTTTGTTGCCTTGTTTCAAGTTGAAACTTATAGTGTTCAACATGCCAGGCATCAAACTTCTGCGCACAACACTGTAATCTTGACCGATAGGATTTGCAATAACAATGTGATTGTTCAAATCAAGACCAGCATTTTGAATGGTTTTTGGACTGCCAAATTGCCAAGTGAGTGTTTCATCAAAGCCGTACAATGCGCTATTAACTTTAAGTTTGTTTATATTTTTTTGTTCAACTGTCAATTCTCCAACTGTGTGAAAGTCTGTAGAACTGTTGCTGTCTATGCTGATTTTATCCAAACCATAAATTCTGCCAACTTCTTCACAGATGTCACATTCACGTTCAATATCTGTACGTTCACAAGGGATTGTTGAAACAAGTTTGTCAGCATTGTTTTTGTCAATAATTGTTGCAATGTCAAGAGAGTTTAAAATCTTAACCATTTCTTCAGCTGGAATTTGGAGGCCAAGGCGTTCATTGATGCGTGTAACACTGCTTTCAACAATACGTTTTTCAGGCAATTTGCCGTGGATATCAACAATTTGCTTTGAAATGTCGCCAGCATTAAGTTTTGTGATAAGGTTAAGGGCACGTTTTAAACCTATTTCTGTATTTTCAATGTTTACACCTTTGCTGTAACGGATACTGCTGTCGCTCAACATACCCAAAGCATGACATGAACGACGGATATTTGCAAAGTGGAAGTTTGCACTTTCAAGCATTACGTCTTTTGTTGTGGTGTATGTGCCAGATTCCATTCCGCCCATAATGCCAGCAATAACCATTGGTTCACTTGCATTTGCAATAACCAAATTTTCAGTTGTAAGTTCGTGTTCCTTTTCGTCTAAAGTTAAAAGTTTTTCGCCTTCTTTTGCACGGCGCACAATTATTTGATTGCCTTTAATTTTGCTTAAATCAAATGCGTGCATAGGTTCGCCAACTTCAAGCAAAACATAGTTTGTGATATCAACATAAAGTGAATGTGGGGTATGGTCAAGAAGTGTGAGACGTTTTTGCATCCATGCAGGGCTTTCGCCATTTTTAACATTTTCCACAACAACACTTTCATATCTTGGGCAAAGGTCGGTTGCTTCAACAGTGATATCAACCTTTTTGCTGCCTGTGGCTGTGTAGGTTAAATCCAATTGTTTAACAGGTAAAGAGAAAATTGCACCAATCTCTTTTGCTATGCCATAAATAGAATTGCAATCTGCACGGTTTGGAAGCACATTGACGTCCAAAACAACTTCATTCAAGCCCAAAACTTCAGCAACAGGTGTGCCAACAACACAATCTTTTGCCAAAATCAACAATCCGTCAACACTTGCGCCAGGGTAAATGCTGTCATTTATGCCCAATTCATCGCCACCGCAGAACATACCATTGCTTGCAACGCCACGCAATTCTCCATTTTTGATGCATGCACCACAAGGCAAGCAAGCACCTTCAAGTGCCAAAGCCACATTGTCACCAACTTTCATATTGGTTGCGTGCGTTACAATTTGTGTTGAGCCAAACCCATAGTTGCATTGGCAAACCACCAATTTGTCAGCATTTGGGTGTGGAGCAATTTCTGTTATGTTTGCAACAACAACATGGTCTAATCCTTTTGATTTATCAATAACTTCTTCCACTTCAAAGCCAGCATCGGTCAAGCCTTTAACCAATGTTTTCAATTCAATATTAGTGGTATCAACATAATCATTTATCCATGATAATAATACTTTCATTTATTTCTCCTTTATTTATTTGAACCATTTGATAACCTAACGATGTTTGTTGTCCTTAACGGAACAAAGGACTCAACGATTTCTTAAAAATTTAAATTACATAGATTTATTTAAATTGTTCAATAAATCTCACATCGTAATATCGCATTTAGCAATACGATGAAACTTCTGTTCAATTTCTTAAAAATTTAAACAAAATAAGTTTATTTAAATTGTTCAATAAATCTCACATCGTTTTCGAACATAACTTTTGCATTTGGTATTTTATAACGCATTTTAGGGAATCGGTCAAACCCAAATCCAAACGCATAACCGCTGTAAACATTAGGGTCAATGCCATTCATTTCCAACACATGTGGGTGAATCATACCTGCACCTAAAATTTCATATTGACCTGCACCTTTGCATGCTGGGCAACCTTTGCCTTTGCAAACATTACATTCAGCATCAACTTCAACACTTGGTTCAGTGAAAGGGAAGAAACTTGCCCTAAATTTTGTTTTTGTTGCTTCGCCAAGATATTTTTTCAAAATCAAACTTAAATCATGCTTTAAATCTGCAAGTGACACTTTTTTGTCAATGTAAATGCCTTCAAGTTGGTGGAAAGCAGGAGTGTGAGTTGCATCAATTTCATCTTTACGGAAAACTCTGCCGAAACTGAACACTTTGAAAGGTGGTTTAATTTTTTCCATTGCCCTTGGTTGAGTGTTGCTTGTTTGAGTGCGCATCAAAATTTCTGGAGTGATATAAAGGCTGTCTTGCATATCACGGCTAGGGTGGTCTTTTGGCACATTTACCAGTTCAAAATTGTATTTATCAAGTTCAATTTCTGGCCCGTCAATTTGGCTGAATCCCATACCAGTTAAAATTTCGCCCATACGGATAAAATCAATAGTAACAGGGTGAAGAGCACCAATTTCATCTTCATTTGTGTCAAGTGTTACATCAATTTTTTCTTTCATCAGTTTTGCTTCCAATTCGGCATCAGCAAGCAAAGTTTCTTTTGCATCAATAAGTTGTTCAACTTCATTTTTTGCTTTATTCAAAAGTTGACCCATTTCTTGTTTTTGTTCTTTTGGAACATCTTTCATAAAGCGGAAAAGTTCAGTTAATTTGCCAGATTTACCCAACACTTCAACACGCAAGATTTGACATTCCGCACTTGTTTTGATTTCTTCAATCTTTTGTTTAACATAAGTTAAAATTTCTTCAATTTTGTTTTGCATAAATTCTCCTTTTATTGGCAGTAAGCACAAACGTTTGTAAAAAACAAAAAACGCCCTTAATCAACTTAAGGACGATGTTATCGTGGTACCACCTAAATTTGTCAATTTTGTTTTTGCTAAAATTTGCCCAAACAAATTTGACCTCATTGCATTTTTACAGTTTTGTCTGGCTTGCCTTAACAACTAAATTAGCCTTGCTGGCAAGCAACTCGAATGCTGAAATTCATGTGAAAGCTTAACATAATTGCCTTTCAGCCAAGGGCAATCTCTCTAAAATGGAACTGACACACTACTGCACACATTGTCACGGTTTTTATTAAGATTGTTTTGCATGTTTGCGTTCCAAAACGTATGTTAAACATTTTGGCTCAAACATGATGTTTTAAACATGATATCATTCTAAATCAAAAAAAAGTTTTCGTCAAGAGATTATCAAACAATCATATCAATTTACATTAAAGTTGAAAATGCTGGTTTGTAACTTTGTGATATTATTATTGAAGAATGTGCCCACATAAACTGATTTTTTAAAGATATTTAATTAATTAAATATTATTGATTTTTGCCATTCTTTGTGATACAATCAAATTAAGAGGGTAATATGGCAATTGTTTTAACTGACGATTTAGCATTTAGTTTAAGTGATTTAAAAGGCAGGTCTTATAACGATTTGTATGCAACAGTGGTTTTGGCAGACGATTCGTTGAGAACAGTTAGATTGACAGATTTGCTTGACAATTTTAGTCGCAAATATTTTGATGATGTTGAAACACCTGATGCTGTTGCAACATTTGATAGGCTTGAAGCGGGTTTGTTGAACAGAAGTTTAAGGGCACATATCAAATTGAATGATAGGACAATTGCTGTTAAATCTATCAGCAAACCAGTGATGATATCAACTGTCGGTATCAGCACCGAACTTACTGATTTAAGGGCTAAATTGGCTTATGGCATGAAGCAATCAATTGGTGTGTTTTCAGTTGAAACACCAAATTACAGTGAAGATACAAAAGTATTTATCAAACTTCATGGAGATAATGATTTTCAACTTGTTAATGCAAAAGATGTTTATGTTTTTGCAAATGGAATTTCAACAAAGTTGAGTGAATTGAGAGATGCAACTATCCTTAATGCAATTGCCACAGGCAGTCAACTTGACAATGTTAGGTTGATTTATGCAAATAGGGATATTGATGTTTTGGACAAATCAAAATTTATTCAAAATGCAATTATTGACCAAGAAAGTTATGCTGTTGGCATGGTTGACGGCAGACAGGTCATGTTGCATAGAGATATAGATTCTGATTATGAATATGTTGACGATGATGTTGTAACACGTTCTTTTAAAGCAGAGAAGAATGGCGAAAGATACATTGAAAGCAGAAATTATACTGTTGAACCAACTCGCAATGGCGACCATATCCATGTCACAGACAAACAAAATCGTCAGCATTTTGTTGCGATTGCTGATTTGTACACTGGCACAAAGTCTGCACCAGTCCCTGTTGATGCAACAATTTTTGCCACAGACTTTTTAACCGACCCAACAAATAACTATTTGCAATATGTTGGCGAGTCACTTTTGTTAAGGGAAGGTGACAATTTCATCGAACTTGCACCTTTAACAGCGGACCAAGCAATAAAGGTTTATAAAAACACAACCTATGCACCAACACAAACACACGACCCAAGCCTTATTGCAAAACCTGGCACATATCGTCAAACGGTTGATGGCAGATTTTTTGAAGAAAGCAAAATTCAACCAATTTGCTATGATTATGCTGACAGCGATGCTGATTTCACAGATTATTTATTTAATGTAAGTTTGCCAACAGGCTTTCAAACTGTAATTGTGCCACGTAAACAATTTGTTTCAAGGGCAAATATTCAAATTCAAGTTGACGGCAATTTGGTTAATTTGAGTTTGACAGGCTCTGCACGTCCACGTCCACTTAAACGCACAAGCAAACAAGCAAATAGATGCGCTGTGGTGCAAACAACAACCACACATGGCAGTATATTTAACAAGGCAGTGGTTATCAAAACTAACAATTCAGCTGATGAAGTCAACACAGATCTTGTGCAACAAACATATAGTGACTTTGTTGAAAAATATCGTGCTGGCGAATATGTTGTGAATAACACATTTGATGATGCTGGCAATCTTGTGGAATTTAAACAAACATCATCAAGATATGTCATGACAGACTATGTCCGCATGCCAGATTATGCGGATAAAAATGCATATTACAACAACTTTGAAGATGCAAATTTGTCACTTAAAAATGGCAAGTTCCAAGGTTCTGCAACATTTAATGGCAAAAAAGCATCAAAAAAATATAACAGCAGTGCATTGAAAGTTGCTTCAACAAGCATGAAGTTAATGGTAACTCCTTTGGGATTCTTAACCACACTTGCTTTCCCAGCGCTTCCTTTGGTCGCTGCGGCTTCAGTGGCATCAATCCCTGTTGTTAGGATTGTCAATGCAGTGCGCACAAATGTTTCAAAATTCAGTTTAAACAGAAGTTTGAAAAGTCCTTTGCAAATCAACAGAACAAAAGCGGAAAAAACTTTGTTTGAAGAGTTGCAAACGATGTTTGACGATGTGACCAATGAATGGCAAACATGCAAAAAGCAAGCAGAAAAAACTTATGGCAAAGGTGCAAGTTATCAGTTGACTGACAGTCAGGTTGAAACCATTCAACAAAAGTTTTTGGAACTTGAACAAAAATTTAACTTAAGTTTTGCAAAAGAAGACGTTTCTGGCGAATTGCATGTGGTTGATGGCAGTGCAAAAATAACCGGTCAAAATGCTTATTTGGCACGTAGATACGAGCAAATGTTGGCAGATAAAGACAAACAAATTGCCAAATTGAAAAGACGTGTTAGATTTGCTAGAGGCGAACAAAAAGTTGCTTTGCAGGCAGAACTTGATGAGTTGGTTGCCTTGCGTGAGAATATGACAAAAGAATTTTTGCTAACTCACGATGAGTTGCCTGAAAGCAAACAAGCGCAACAGGACGCAAAAGAATTTTTAACTTTAGCAAAAGGCTTGATTGTTGCAAAATATGTTCAAAACAATGAACCTGAATGGGCAGACGATTTGACAAAACTTACACTTAAATCATTGAAAGTTGATTTTGGCAAACGTAAAATAAAATACAAAGGCAAAACATTTAATTCGGTTGAAGAATTGTGCAACAAGCACCCAGAAATTCAACCAGTTATTGATAAACTTGTTTCAGCAAGTGCAATTGCAACAACAACTGAACACAAAGATATCAATGGAAATCCAATTGTCAACCCTGAAGATATTGAAAGAGAAACAGAAGTTGAACACACTGAAGAAGTTACCACAGAGGTTGAACATACAGCATCAACTGGAACAGAATTGGATACTGGTGCAGAATTGACACCACCAACAGAAGAAACTGAAAGAGAATTAACTCTTACTGCAACAGCACCTGAAACTTCGCATGAAGAGATAAGTGAAGAAGTTGCTGTTCCACCACTCTCAACTGACCTTGACTTGATTGGCAAGTTGACAGAAAAACTTGAAACAGCAAAGCAAACCCAGCAAGATATCAATTCACGTCTTGAACATGAATTTGATGAAATAAAGGCATTGCTTGAAAAAGATAATTTAACTGAAGCAGAACAACAAAAAGTTATTGATTATATTGATGACTTGGCAACAAAAGCAGTTGAACTTAAAACTTCAGTTGATGAATTGAACAAAGATGTTGAAACAGTTTCATCTTCAACAGAAGACAATAAAACATTGCTTGAAACAATAACAAAGAACATTCAACAATTTGAGCAAAACATCAGTTCATGTGCAACAAATGTGGAAAAACTTAAAATTTTGCTTAACAAAAAGATGAGTGAAGATAAAACTGCAAGTGTTGTTGAAAAGATTGATTCTTTGCAAACAATCATAGCTGGTTATCAAAGTCAAATTAATAACCTGTCTATGCAAATCGCATCTCATTTAAAAGCGCTTGTTGAAAATGAAAAAGACGTTGAAAGTTATACTGCTGAAATTGAATCTTTGAAAGCACAACTTGAGCAAACAAAATCACAACTTGAACAAATTCAAGTTCAAGATAAGGCAACAATTGATATGCTCAATCAGCAAATTGATGGGCTTTCAACAGAAAGTGAAGCATTAAAACAACAACTTAACAATTGTGCTCAAGACGTGAAAACTGCAAATGCAGAAAGGCAAGATATCATAGAATCTGCAACAGAAACAATTGAGTTGATTGATGATATTTTAACAAATTATACAATTGATATGTCCAGATTTGATGCTTTGAAAGCAAAAGCTATTGCAGGTCAATTGTTTGGGCTTAAAACGGCAATCAGTGATGAGACTGCAACTGTTATGAATGTGAAATCACAAGTTGACTGTCAAATCAGTTTGGTTCAAACAAGGATTGCGTCTCTTGAACAAATGCAACAAGATATTGCAGATGTTGACAGTGCTGAATTGAATGCAGTGAAAGCCAAAGCAAAAGAAAAAATCATGCAATTGAAACGTAAACAAGAAAAATTGAATGATGTTCTTAACTATGCAAAATTAGCTTATCAAAGATATTCAACATTAAAAGTTTTTGTTGATATTTTAAAAATCAAACAAGATGCTGAAAAAGTTGTCACAGAAAGGCAGTTTGCATCAACTTTAACACCAAGTGAAAAAGATATAAAATTCTTGGCAAAGGTTATAAACAACTATAAAAATTTGTACAAACTTGACAAAGCTATTGCAGGTTTTGAACAAATCAATCCTAATGGCGAATATGATATTGATTCTGTACAGGCAAATATTGCAACTTTAATGGTTAATATTCAATCATTCATCAAAGATAACTATAATGTATTCAATGAATGTACTGATGAAAATGTTAGAAATAAATACTACTTAAAAGTTTCAACATATTCAATCTATGACCATTCAGTTGTGTTTATGATGCCTTCAGGCAATCAAACAGACGGAAGTCTCAACGTTTAGTTCTATTAATTTGTTGACAAATTATTATTTAGATTTATAATATGATTATATCCTATAAACAAAGTGGCGATTTGTTTGGAAATGCTAAAAAGGCATTCGGTTGACTTACGAAACAAGTTTTTAAAGTGGGTTTTAAACCAATTAGGGTGGAACCGCGGTATTGAAATATCGTCCCTATGCAAAATTTTTGCATAGGGATTTTTGTTTACCTTGCAAAGAAAAGGAGATTTTTATGGGAGATTTTAATAAAATTGTAAATTTATGCAAAAGCAGGGGTTTGATATTCCCTGGAAGTGACATCTATGATGGACTTGCAAACACTTGGGATTATGGTCCTGTTGGTGTAGAACTTAAAAACAATATCAAACGTGCTTGGTGGAAAAAGTTTGTGCAAGAAAGCCATAACAGTTTTGGTATTGATGCGGACATATTTATGAACAGCAAGGTTTGGGAAGCAAGTGGACACACTGCTAGTTTCAGCGACCCAAAAATGGACTGCAAATCATGCAAAACACGTCATCGTGCAGATAATTTGATTGAAGCACATAGCAAAGGCAGTGTAAATCCAGACCTTATGACAAATGAAGAAATGGAAAAATATATTGCTGAACATCATGTTTGTTGCCCAAAATGTGGCAAATGCGATTGGACAAGCATCAGGAACTTTAATCTTATGTTTTCAACATCAAGGGGTGTTACTGATGACAGCCAAAATTTGATTTATCTTCGCCCAGAAACTGCACAAGGCGAATTTGTAAATTTCCTCAATGTTCAACGTAGCATGCGTGCAAAAGTTCCTTTTGGTATTGCTCAAATAGGCAAAGCGTTTAGAAATGAAGTCACACCAGGCAATTTCACATTCCGTACAATCGAATTTGAACAAATGGAACACCAATGGTTCTGCAAACCTGAAGATAGTATGAAGTTTTATGCTGATTACAAACAAAAAGCAATGGACTTCTTGTTGAGTTTGGGCTTTAACCCTGAACATTTAAGATATCATGACCACGACAAACTTGCCCACTATGCAAAAGCTGCTTGTGATATTCAATATTTGTATCCAATCGGTTGGGAAGAACTTAATGGCATTCATCACCGTGGCGATTGGGATTTAAGCAGACATCAACAATTCAGTGGCAAATCAATGTTGTATCTTGACCCTTATACAAACGAAAAATATATTCCAAACGTTGTTGAATATTCAATTGGTGCAGACAGATTGACTTTGGCTGTTATGTGCGAAGCTTATGAAGAGCAAAAATTGGAAGATGGAGAAACACGTGTTGTTATGCATTTCCACCCAGCACTTGCACCTTATAAAGTTGCTGTATTGCCATTGCAAAAGAACTTGAGTGAAAAAGCGGAAGAGATTTATCGTGAACTTTCAAAACATTTCATGGTTAGTTATGACGAAGCAGGAAGTATTGGCAAACGTTATCGCCGTCAAGATGAAATTGGCACACCAATGTGCGTAACCATTGACTTTGACACTCTTGAAAATAATACCGTTACAGTGCGTGACCGTGACACAATGCAACAAATCCGTTTAAATGTTGACGAATTGGTTGACTATATTTCAAAACAAGTTGCTTATAATTAATGTTAATGCAACAATCTAGGTATATGTCGCAATGATTTAAAAATTAGAAAACAAAAAAATCCACAGTGATTGTGGATTTTTTTATTGTTAAAATTTAGTTGATAATATTGCTTTTGGTGTCCTAAATATTGAAAATCAAAAGCCTAAATCAAATAGATTGTTTTTTATCCTAATCTTTTTTTGTAAAACTTGCCCCACAAGAAGAGCATTTTGAAGCATCGCCTGAATTGTAACTGCCACAAAAGTCGCAATATTTGCCTTGAGCTTTTACCTTTTTTGAACCTTTGTTTTTGCTTTTGCCAAAGTTGTAATCAGGGTCTTCATCTTCGAAATCTAAATCTGATTCGTCTCCAAATTCATCGTCGTAACTGTCAAAAGAGTCCATATCTTCATTCAAATATTTTTCACCATCTTTGCCTGTGAGTTCTTTCAATTTGGTTTTGAAACGTTTTTCGTCATTTATTTGTTTTGCTGCGTGTTCAGCGTATTCTTCAGGGGTGGTGGTTACCGCTTTTACAATGCTTGCACAGATTATTGAACCCATAAATGATAAAAATCCAAAACCAAGCACTGTCATGGCAATGCCAGCAAATCTCAAGTCGTTTTGTTTTGAACTGGCATCAAACCAGCCTGGTTCAGTCATTTCTGGCACATAAACATCATTTGCTTGTTTCATTTTTACAATCCCAGCGATGCCAAGGCACATTCCTACAATAAAAGGCACTAACCATAAATATCTTAAAACTTTTCTTTTCATATCTTATCCTTATTTAATATTTACACTTGCAACAATATCAACAGAAACTTCTTTTATCAATTGCAAGGATATTTTGTAGTCGCCAACACTCTTGATTGATGGAAAATCTTTAATTTGATTTTTTTCTAATTTAATTCCATCAGCATTTAACGCTGTTAAAATTTCTTGTTTTGTGATTGAGCCAAATGCCTTGCCATTTGCACCGACATTGAGTGTAAAATGATAAACTTTGCCTTTTATGCGATTTGCAATTTCTTGATATTCTTTAACCAATTCTGCATGATGAAAAGCCTTCGCTTCAACTTGACCTTTGTGGTCATTAAGGGCACTGGTAGTGGCTTCTTTTGCAATGCCTTGGCGGATAAGAACATTCATTGCATAATTTGGATTAACGTCAATCACATCTCCTGATTTGCCTTTGCCTTTTAGGTCTTTAATCAATATTACTTTCATTTAAAACTCCTTCCATTTCTTTGCTTATTTTATTATAGAACATTTCACTTAAACTTGAAATACAATATAGGCTCACTGCTGAAAATTCTTTAAGAAGCAACTCGCAACTAGATGAAAATGTTGCACTTTCTATTGCCGATTTAACATTGTTTATATATTTGTTCCTTTTGGTTAAACAATCATTTTTAATGTTTGAAAATGCGTCAATATCGTTGCCTTTATATGTCATTAAATTTGTAATAGCATCAACAAAATCATAATCTCTGTATATGTTTGATAGTGCGTTTACATGCTTTAAAGTTTCAACATAATAACTGCTGTAAAAACTCATTCACAAAATCCTTTTTCTATTTGTTTATTTTAGATTAACATACCAATAAAAAATTGTCAAATTTAATATTAAATATGTTTTTATCTTATTTTTATATTTTAGTTTATATTTTTTGTGTTTGGCAAAAATTATTTAGAGGTTTATATGGACGTAATGTGCAGAAAATATAGTTGTATATATAATGATAAAGCAAAATGCAATAGAAAAAATTTGTCAATCAGCAAAAATGCAGACTGTGCCGATTTGCAGATAGATAACACAAAACAAGTGCCAGATGTTTCTCGTGATATGTTTGAACATGAACCAGATGTTGCACCATTTCATCATTGCAAAACAATGAATATTTTGTGCCAAGATAAAAATTGTATCTTTAACAAAAATTGTGAATGTTTTTCAAATGGAATTTTTGTTGGAAGCGAACTTAAAACTGCTCCTTGCAATTCTTTTGTTCCCAAATAGATTTTGATTAAGTATTTTTATGTTATGCAAAAATCAAATTGATTGACTATTTGATTGCAAGTTGATATAATTTCCTTATCATTATTGATAAGGATTTTTTATTGGGAACATCAAAACATATTTTTTCTGTAAAATTGTTTTATTGTGAATGCAACAAACCATATTTAAAAGCTTGGCAAAATAAATAGGTTCATTATTAAGTGCTTAATCACTTAAGGTTGGACAATTTGTTGTTAATTAAAAATTCTATTCGTTTAAATTTTGAAAGGAAAATTTATGGCTGAATACAATCATATAGAAGTTGAAAAGAAATGGAAAAAATACTGGGAAGAAAATCAAACATTCAAAACAGATATTTGGGATTTTTCACGTCCTAAATACTATGCGTTAGATATGTTTCCATACCCATCAGGTGCAGGTTTGCATGTTGGACATCCAGAAGGATATACAGCAACTGATATAGTAAGCAGAATGAAACGTATGCAAGGTTACAATGTGCTTCACCCAATGGGATATGATAGTTTTGGTTTGCCTGCTGAACAATATGCAATTGACACAGGCAACAATCCGGTTATTTTCACTGAAAAGAACATAGATTTTTTTACAAAGCAACTTAAAAACATTGGCTTTTCTTATGATTGGGATAGGGAAATACGCACAAGTGACCCTAAATTTTATAAATGGACACAATGGATATTTAAGCAAATGTATCTTGATGGCCTTGCAAAATGCGTGGATATGCCAGTGAACTGGTGCGAGGAACTTGGTTGTGTGCTAGCAAATGATGAAATTGTCGATGGCAAAAGTGAACGTGGTGGATATCCAGTTGTTAAGAAAAACATGAAACAATGGGTTATTGATATGCCTAAATATGCTGAAAAATTGCTTGCAGGCTTGGATACAATTGATTGGCCAGAATCTACAAAAGTAATGCAACGCAATCGTATTGGCAAATCAACGGGTGTTGAAGTTGACTTTGAAATTGTGGGTGGTGGAAAATTTTCAATTTTTACAACTTGCATAGAGACAATATACGGCATAACATTTATGGTTGTTGCACCTGACAGCAAATTGGTTGATAGTCTTAAACCAAGAATCAAAAACTGGAAAGTAGTTGAAGAATACCGTCACCAAACAGAAAAGTTGAGTGATTTGGAACGTACAGAACTTAATAAAGGCAAAACAGGCGTTAAACTTGAAGGTATTTTTGCAATCAACCCTGTAAATGGCAAACAAGTGCCAGTTTTTGCTGGTGATTTTGTGCTTGCAAGTTATGGCACTGGTGCTGTTATGGCAGTGCCAACGCATGACCAAAGAGACTTTGAATACGCAGTTGCACACAGCATACCAATGATTCAAGTTATTGATGGTGCAGATGTAAGTAAACACGCATTTGAAAAACAGGATTATTTAGGCAAGGGCTGTAAACTTATAAACAGTGAGGAGTTTACAGGTTTGACAGTTGAACAAGCCAAAGATGCAATAACAGAAAAACTTGTAAAAATGGGGGTTGCGCGCAAAACAGTTAACTACAAATTGCGTGAATGGATTTTTGCACGTCAAAGATATTGGGGAGAACCTGTTCCAATTGTGCATTTTGCTGATGGCACAACAAAAGCATTAGATGATGATGAGTTGCCATTGGTTTTGCCTGAACTTGATAATTATAAGCCAGCCAAAGACGGCAGTAGTCCACTTGCAAAGGCAACAGATTGGGTTAATGTTACAGTTGATGGCAAACCTGCAAAGCGTGAAACAAACACAATGCCAGGTAGTGCTGGGTCAAGTTGGTATTTTTTGAGATATATCGATCCACATAATGACAAAGAATTTGCAAATCAAGAATTGTTAAAACATTGGCTTCCTGTTGACTTGTATGTTGGTGGGCCAGAGCATGCGGTTGGTCATTTGTTATATTCCCGTATGTGGAACAATTATTTATTTGATAAAGGTCTTGTTCCAGTTAAAGAACCTTTCAAAAAGCTTGTTCATCAAGGCATGATTTTAGGGGCAAATGGCATAAAAATGGGCAAACGTTATCCTGAATATGTTGTTGACCCTAATGTTATTGTTGAAAAGTATGGCGCAGACACTTTACGTTTGTATGAGATGTTTATGGGACCACTTCAAGAAAGCAAACCATGGGACGACAATGGTGTCAATGGTTCACGCAAATTTCTTGATAGAGTTTGGAGATTGTTGCATGAAAAACAAATCATTGACGGAGAAAATAAAAATCTAGATGCTATTTATAATGCAACTGTAAAAAAAGTTACATCAGATTATGAAACACTTAATTTCAACACAGCGATAAGTCAAATGATGATTTTTGTGAATGCTGTTGCAAAAGAAGATACATTGCCAAGGCAAATGGCAGAAGGATTTGTTAAATTGCTTAATCCAATTTGCCCATGTATAACAGAAGAATTGTGGCAAGACTTGGGGCATGACAACACAATTGCATACGAACCATGGCCAAGTTATGATGAGAGCAAAATGGTTATTAATACAATTGAAATCCCAATTCAAGTTAATGGCAAGTTCCGTGGAAAAATCACAGTTGAAAAAACTGCAACAGAAGATGAAATTAAATCTCTTGCAGTAAAAGAAGTTGCAAATTATTTAACAAATGGTTACAAAAAAATCATCTATGTACCAGGCAGGATTTTCAACATTGTGGTTTAACTTGACAAAATTTTAAAAATTAATATAATGAGATTGATTTGTTTAAAAACAAATTAACCTATTAATAATTTAAGTTGCTTTGTAATAAAGCGACTTTGTATGCAGAGATGTCGGAGTGGTCGGCGTCAAAGCACAAGTTTTATATCATTTGCTTGATTGCAAATTTCAGCAAAAACTTGGCTTTTCCTTATTCCCAAAAACTAAATGTTTTCGGGAGCCCTTAAAGTCGTTCGACCACTTTAAGTCTATTAATAATTTGGGTTGTTTGTCGCAAATCAACTATGTATGCAGAGATGTCGGAGTGGTCGAACGAGCACGATTGGAAATCGTGTGATGTTAACAGCATCCATGGGTTCAAATCCCATTCTCTGCGCCAGTAACTAAAGTGAATTGCAACGTTTGGTGTTGTAGTTCACTTTTTTTATGTTATAAAGTTCACTTAAATTTTGCAGAAGTAAAATCATTGAAATAAAATGTGATTATATATCAACAAAACAAGTCTGTTAAAATTGTTTTCTGATTTAATAATTTCAATTTTGGTTTGAAAACCTGCCCCCATGTGCTATTATAATATTAGAATTTGTTAGGGGTAAATATGAACGTTATAAAAGATATAATGAATTTGGCAAAAGATAAAAAGGTGATTTGCTTTTTTGATATGGACGGAACGTGTGTGGAATATGGAGTAAATGAAAGGCCAAAACTTTTAGCTAATGAACCAAATTTTTTTATCAACAAACGTCCATTGCGTTCAATTTTGAAAAAGATGAAAAAATTATCAAAAACAAAAAATGTAACTGTAAAGATTTTGTCAAATTGTTATTTTGATGAACAACGAGCAGACAAAATTAGTTGGTTAAAACAACATGCGAGTTTTATAAGACCAGAAGATATAAACATTATTGTTTTGAATAATGAATCATACACACCAGAAACAAAAGACAACCTAAAACCAAACCGAATTAAATCTATTGTTGACAGTAAAAGTGAGATTTTTATGTTTGAAGATGACCATGGTGTTATGCGTGCCACTGTTAAAATGTTGCCAAATGTTCATGTATGTCATGTAAGTTGTTTGATTGATTAATTTTTATATATTTCTTTCAAAAACTATTGATTTTTTAGCAAATAGTGTTATAATTGGTATTAATATCAAACAATGGAGATAATAAAATTAAATTATGACAAATTATAATCTTTACAAATTCTTTTGCACTGTTGCAGAAGAAAAAAACATCTCAAAAGCAAGTGAAAAATTGTATGTTTCACAGCCTGCTGTTTCTTTTTCAATCAGGGAATTGGAGCAAGAATTGGGTCAACAACTGTTTATTAGAAAAAGCAAAGGGGTTGAATTGACCACTTTTGGCAAAATGCTGTATCAAACAATCAAAGATAGTGTTGATAAATTTGAACAAGCTGAAATTTTGGCAAAAAGGTTTGGCAAACTGGAAGAAGGCATTGTCCGCATTGGTGCTTGCACATCAAATGTTAATCAGGTGGTGTTAAATTATTTGGCAGAATTTGCAAGCAAATATCCAAATATTCAAATTGTTATGCACCGTGGCAGTAAGGAACAACTTATTGAACAATTGAAAGATAATAATTTGGACATGATTTTTATTGATAAAACTGAAAAAATTGACCAATTCAATTTAATAAAACAATTCAATGTAAATTATCAGTTGATTGGAAATCTGGAATATAAACAAAAATTTGCTGGTGAAGACATTGATTTATCTTCATTTCCAGTTGACGATTTGATGTTGCCAAGTGTGAATAACAACTCTCGCATCACAATTGAAAACTTTTTTGCAAAACACAATATTCAACTTTTGCCAAAGTATGAATTGGATAATTACATATTGCTTTATGAGTTTGTAAAAAAAGGTTTTGGCATGGCTTTTGTGAACAAAGAATACTATAAGCAGGCAGTTGAATGTGGAGAAGTTTTTGTTATTTTCCCAAACTTTTCAATTTGTGCACGTGAAATTGTTTGTTTGACAAATGTTGACCAAGCAAATCCTGCTTTGGCAAAATTGGTTGAAATTATTAATAGTGATAAGCAATAATGTTTTAGCAATAGTTAGATAAAAAAATATTGGATTGAGATATCCAATATTTTTTATTGTGATTAACAACAAACCCAATTTATGTGTTTAACGAAATAATTTGGTTTTCCCATTAAAACAAATCACATTTTTTGCTAATGGCGGAAAAATGTTGTATTGTTATAAGCAAACTAAATCTGAAAATTTTGATTATCATCGTTTAAACAGTCAAAAAGATGTTGAGCGCTTTTGGTGTGTTGAAAATTGTTTTTGTACATATATTTCGGAGCAATTGCTTGTTCGTACATATTCACTTTTTTAACAAGTTCGCCATAATTCCTTTCGTGGAAATATGAACCAACATAAGTGTTGTAATAAAAATGATGAGTATCCCCATGAAAGTACAAATCAATAAGCACTCCAGAATCGTAAACTGTGGCATTGACATCGTTTATAACAGCACCAATATCGTCTAAATCAACATGATTTTCTTCAAACAAAATTTCGCCATTATTTTTTACAAACATAATGTGGATTGAATTATTGTGACGATTTTCTAGCAATGCACCTGATGGATAAAAATCAACTGCATCATCTTGGTCAATGGCAAAGTTGATTGTTTTCCATTCGCCATCAACCAACACCTGCAATCTTTGATTGTAAAGGCAATCTTGAATTACCCTAAAATGATTGTTTTCTGATTTTTGCAAACTTTTCATAAATTTCTCCTTTTTGATACAACAATTATAAATCACGTTATTGACAATGTAAAACACAAGAATTTTATATTTGTTATAAGTTTTGTTTATTAAATTTGGGCAAAATGCAATCATTAAACATAATGACAATTTAAACAATTTGATTTGACTAAAACAGTTAAAATTTATATCATAAAAGTATGAAAGAAGAAAATAAAAATAAAAAATTAAGTTATAGCGAAATTGTCAAACTGCTTCCAAGTCAATTTGATTTGAATGACCGCCTTTCACCAACTGCAATCATGGGGTTGTTTCAAGATATCGCCAGCATTCATGGCGAGTTGATAGGTGTTGGATTTGAAAAAATGTTAAGCAAAGGCTTGTATTGGGTTTTGATTCGCACAAAATATGATGTAATTGTTCAACCAAAACCATATCAACAAGTGGTGCTTAAAACTTGGCCTCACATAAAAGGCAGAGTGGATTTTGACCGTGATTATTTAATAACAGATATGTCTGGCAATGTTTTGATAAAAGGCACAAGCAAATGGTGTGTTATATCGACTGAAACACGCAAATTTGTTTTGCCAACTGCGGTTGAATACCCAAAAGATTTGGAGTATGAAACTGAAATTAATTATCAAGAAAAATTTGCAAAAACCCCAAGCATACAGCAAAAACAAGATGCTGATTATGAACATGTTGTTGAGTTTAATGAAATTGACCACAACAAACATTTAAACAATGTCCATTATGCAACTTATGTGTTTAACGCATTGAAAACTGATGATTTATCTCATCTTCAATTAAACTACATTTCAGAATGCAAGTTGGGTGATAAAATAAAACTTTATGTTGAAAAAGTTGAAGATGAAATGCTTGTATCTGGCTATGTGGATGAAGAACTTAAATTTACCGCTTGTGCAAAATAATTTAAAAATCTAAAGTAATGAAAAAAGCAGACTTAAATGTCTGCTTTTTTATTATTCTTGTTCAGTTTCGGTTGAGGCTTCAGGCTCACAAAGGTATTCCAATTTTCTGTTGTAAAAATTTTCATAAGTCTGTTTATTAAATTCAAAATTTTCATTTAAAAGGTAAGCCATGTTTTCTTTTAAATTGAGGTCTTGTTTTGGATAAATAGGCTTGCCAATGTGAAGGATAAATTGCTTTTTATATGTTCCGTCTTTGCGTTTCTTCAAATTTTTAAAAGTGAAGAATGTTGGCAATATCGGCACATTGAATTTGCTTGCGTAGTGATAAGCACCAGTCATTAATCTGCGAGGCTTTTCGTAGCACCACCACAAAGCACCTTCAGGGTAGAACAAAATTAGTTTATTTTTGTTTAGCAGAGTTTCCATGGATTTTGTTAAATTGCCCATACATTTTGGGCTGTCACTAAATGGAAGAGTGCCGGCAGCACGAAGCATTGAGCCGAACAGGCCATGATAATTATTAAATTCGCCAACAGTGATATATAGTCGTCTGCCAGAAATGGCATGTTTCATCAGTGCACAATCAAAATCATGAATGTGATTGGTTGTTACAATTGCACCTTTGCCTTTAACAAGTTTAAGGTTTTCTTTGCCTTTAATTTTAAGTTTGAAATGCGCACCAACCAACAAACCAGCAAAGTTAAAGATTGGCAAAGTTAAGATTGTGCCCAATTGATTGAAAAAGCCTTTTCGAAGATAATCGTATTTTGGTGTGACTTTTTTTATATGGGTGTTTGGTTGTTCAACATGGCTGTTAAAGTCGCCAGCACGCTCATGTTGTTCGATTGATTTAAGAAGTTCTGTCTTTTTCATTACATCTTTATCCTTTCAACATGGTCCCAATTAACTTTATATTTTTTGTTTACTGTTTTTAAGAAAATATTCACATATTCAAATGTCACAAAAGGTCCAACAAATATAACTGCAAGTTTTTCGCCAAAAGTCATTTTATTGGTTTTGTGGTCTGCAACAATAGTGATTAAGTTGAAAATTGCAAGGATAAGGTAAATCAAACATACCATTATGAGGGCATAAATAAATGCACTAGCCGTTAAACTTGAATGTCTGCATGCCAAAACGATACCGCTAATAATGAAAGCCAAGAAAGTTATAGCAGTTACTGCGATAAACATTATAACAGGTGTAAGTTCATATAAATATCTCAAATTTGCGTGAACAATTTTCCCTTGTTTGAATGTTTTGTCAACCAACATTTTGCGATACTTTTGATTGTTTGCAAAATATCCTTTAAGCCAACGATATCGACGTTTGTTATATTCTTTGTGAGATATTGGTTCTTCTGAATAGGTTAAAGCATGTTCGTAATAAACTTCTTTAAAATCATTCAACATGGCATGAATGCCAACTTCAACATCTTCGCACAAAGATTTAAAAGGAAATCCTTGAAATTTTTCTAAAAATCTTTTGCTTAACAACATACCTTGTCCGCACATAGCAAGGGCTTGCCCATGGTCTGATTTGTATTTGTTGCCCATTGTGTCTATGCCGGTGTAAGTCAAGGCGCTTAAATTTGCATACAAAGTGCGATGTTTTTTATTGCCGGTTTCCCAGTTCTTAATTAACTTTTTGCCAATAACAACATCTGCATCAGTTACCAATGCGTTGTTCATCTCTTCAACAAAATGTTCATCAAGATAACTATCCGCATCTAAAATAATATAAGCATCATAAGCATTGCCTTTTGCGGCCAAAATGTGTTTAAACACACTATCCAATGCGTCCGCTTTGCATTTTTGATTTGGTTCAACAACATATTCATAATCGCCAAGTTTTTCTTTTGCAATTTGCAAGGTAGGGTCATCTTCACGGTCCACAACAATATAAATGTCATAGTTGTTGCGGTCGTATGTTTGTTTGTTGATTGAATCTAACAGCATGCCAATACATTCGCTTTCGTTTTTAGCAGGTATAACCAAAGCGATTTTATTTTGTTTTGGGTTTGTCAATTTCTTTTGTGTTTTAAAGCCGTATATCCAACATATAATTTTTGGTATATACAACAGCAAAATAAAAATTGATACAGCAAGATAGGTAATCATAATAATTTGTAAAAAATTCATAATCCGTCCTTGTTTAACCAATTAACAATTGGCAATTATCGTTTGTGAAATTTTAAAAAGGTTAATTTTTAAGATAAAAAATAGTTGACTATTTTTAAATTTTGTTATCAAATTGAACCTTTTTGTAAAATCATTATAGTAAAAACGACAAATTTTTCAAAACGAATTTAAAAAATAAATTCTAAAGTTAGTTACCTTAAAACTATCGAAAAGAAGCAAACTCTAAAAATAATAGAATAATTATTGAAATTTTGTGGTTTTAGCGCTTAAAAAAATCGTATTTTTCAAAATAGCCCAAATTTAGAGCAAACAAAACAAAATAAGTTGTTTTTAGCAATAATTTTTCAAATCGTTTAATTTTTGATTTTGATATCATCAAAGCATGGAAAATGTTGAAGTTAAAAAATTTAGTTATAACAAATTGATTGGCTATCTTGCTTTATTTTTTGCTTGTCTTGTTTTTGCAAATGCGTCAGTCAATGATATTAGTCCGTTTCTATTTGCGTTTTTATTTGCATCAGTTTTTGTTGGTGCAGATGAAAAATTGATGTCAGTATTTTGTCTGGCATCAAGTGTGATAGTAGATTTCAGTTTGCAATCATTTTTGACATCTATAACGGTTGTTGCTGTGTGTTTGGTTAATTATTGCATTCACAGGTTAATCAAAAGGAAAATCAAACTTGCCACAATATTTTGTGTGTATTTGCTTTCACTTGCAACTTACATATATTACAACTACTCAAACATTGTGAACCTTGCAGTTTATTTAGTGCTTGGCTTTATTTCTTTGTGGGTTTTTATTGTAGTATGTCAAGTGATGATTTTAAGGCGAAATTGCTTCAAATTAACATTAGATGAATCAGTATGCTTTTTGTTTGCAATTGCAATATTGGGGCTTGGTGTTGCACCGGTTAATATATATGGTTTTGAATTGTACAAACTTGTTTTGATGCTTACAATTTTTGTTTCTGTCTGTGTTGGAAGTCCAGTGCTAACTTTTGCGTTGACATTGTCTTTTGGTTTGGGTGTTTCTATTTTTACAACCAGTTTGTTGCCAGTTGCTGAATTTGCAATTATAAGTATGCTTGCCAGTATGTTTAGCACACCAAACAAATTTAAAATTGCATTTGCAAGTGTTTTGGGTGCAACATTTATAGAATTGTATTTTATTGGAATGGATTGGAACACCTTGTATAATTTATTGCCAATTTTCAGTGCCGTGTTTGTGTTTTTGATAATACCAAGCAAAGGTTTAAACAGTTTGGCGGATATAATTTATGTTAAGAAGAGCGAATTGACAAGCAGAAATCTTATCAACACGACACGCAAAAACATTCATAAACGCATGAGTGAGTTGAGCAATATATTTTTAGAGATGAAGCAAATTCATTTAAACATGATAAAAAAAGATTTAACACATGATGAATTGGTTGCCATGCTTACACGTGAATTGGTTTCAACCTGTTGCAAGGATTGCTTGGATAAAAATCGTTGCACACGTTCACTTGGAACTGACAACATCAGCAATTTGCAAACAATTATTGAAGTTGCATTGAAAAAAGGCAAAGTGAGTTTGCTTGATATTCCAGCAGGATTGACAAACAGGTGTGGAAAAATCAACAATCTAATTTCGCTTGTCAATAGACTTGCGGACGAGTATAGGCAATATAAAGGCATGGTTGCAGATGTAAACAATGTTAAATATTTGTTGGCAGACCAAATGGGGGCAGTGTCACATTTGTTGCTTGATATTGGCGATGAAATTGACACAAATGTCAGTTTTGATATTGCACGAGAGAATAAAATAATCACTAAATTGTTAAACCATAATGTTGAATGCAAAGAAGTGTTGCTTTACACTGAAAAAAATCAAGATATGAAAGCACTTTTGATTGTTAAAAACACAGAAAAAGATTTGGATTTGATACAAAAAACCTTAACTGAAGTTTTAAAAATGCCTATGCAGATTTCTAATATAAAGCCCATGGAAGAGTCTGGTTTTAATGCGGTTACATTGCAAAGACAAAGCAAATATGATTGTGCTTTTGGGCTTGCAAACTGTTGCAAAGCAGGCAATACTGAATCTGGGGATTGCCACAGTATTATCCGTTTGGCAAAAGATAAGTTTTTATTGGCACTTTGCGATGGAATGGGGGCCGGCAGTTCAGCACATCAAATGAGTGCGATGACTTTGAGTTTGATAGAAAACTTTTATAAAGTTGGCTTTGATAATGAGATTATCCTTGAAAGTGTTAATAAATTGTTGGCGATAAACAATCAAGAGAACTATTCCACACTTGATGTTTGCCTTTTAGATTTGGAAAATCAATTGGCTGACTTTATCAAAGTTGGTGCACCATTTGGTTTGATAAAACATAATGACGGGCTTGAGTTTGTTGAAGGCGGAGCATTGCCAATAGGTGCCCTTGATAACATTAATCCGTCAATATACAAAACAACAATCTCAACAAAAGACATTGTCATTTTGGCAACAGACGGCATAACAGATGCCTTTGAAACGGCTGAAAACTTAAAAGATTTTGTTTCAAAATTGGTAAGCACAAATCCACAAGTTCTGGCAGAGACAATTTTAAATGAGGCTTTGAGACTAAATGAAAATTCAGCAAAAGACGACATGACAGTTTTGGTGGCTAGAACTTATCTTAAAAGTTAAAGCAAAAAAATAATTTGTTATCCGTTAAAAACATTTTTAATTTAATAAATTAATATTGCCAACAAATCCATAAAAATTTTTTAAATAGTATTGCAAAACAGGGTAAATTGTTGTATAATCAAGAAGATTTTAAAAAATTATTCAAATTTTTTGCAAAAAAGGAAATATTTTTATGGAAAATGTGCTTGAATTTATTAAAAAAAATAATATGATAAAACCTGGCGAAATTATTGGTGTGGCATGTTCTGGCGGACGTGACAGCATTACATTGTTGCATTATTTAAATTCAGTTAAGGCAGAATTAGATTGTGAAGTTGTTGCTGTTAATGTTGACCATGGTATAAGACCTAGCAGTGCTTTTGATACAGAATTTGTGATGAAGTTTTGCAAAGAGCACAACATTAGAGCGTACAAATTTAAAGTTGAAGCGTTGAAAGTTGCAAAAGATGAAAAATTGACAATTGAACAAGCTGCACGCAAAGTTCGTTATGGCGTTTTTGAAACTGTTATGCAACGTGGTTTGGTTGACAAAATTGCTTTGGCACATCATTTGAATGACCAAGCTGAAACTGTTTTGCTTAACATTATCCGTGGTGCAGGTCTTTCTGGTGCACGTGGTATGGAGCCTATTCGTGATGGCGTTTATATTCGTCCTTTGCTTGAAACTCCTCGTGAAGAAATCATGGCTTATATTGATGAACATGGGCTTGAATATGTTGATGATGAAACAAACAATGATACCGAATTTAGCCGTAACTATATCCGCAACATTGTTATGCCAGCATTGAGAAAGAGATTTAAAGGTGTTGATAAAAACATCATCAATTTCAGCAAAATTTGTGCTCAAGATGATGATTATATCAATAGCCAAATTGACTATGGCACTATCATTGAGACTGCAGAAGTTACAAAAATTCCATTTGCATATTTCTATCAAGATAAGGCTATTGTCAATCGTATATTGAAAAAAGTTTTATCAAGATTTTCAAAACAGGATATTGAAAGTCGCCACATCAATATGGTTAGGGAATTTGCTTTGGAAGCAAACAACGGCGCAATCATCAACTTGCCTTTTAAAATCAAAGTTAGCAAAGAGTATGATTACATAGTTGTTGGTAACATCAAAAAGAGAGATATTGTAATTGGTGAATATCCATTTAGAAACGGCAAATTAAAAATTGACGGTTACGGAACAATCCGCACAACAGCAAGCAAAGTTAAAAACGAACAAAAATTGCATCAACACGTTATTGACGCAGACAAGTTGCCGGCTGGTGCTGTATGGCGCTTTAGACAAGAAGGCGATGTTTTCTCTCCATTAGGTTTGGGCGGAACAAAGAAATTGAAAGAATATTTCATTGATAAAAAAATCCCACAACGCATGAGAGATGATATCCCAGTTTTGGCAGTTGGTAATCAAATTTTGGCTGTTGCAGATATTGAAATTGCTGATAGCCTTAAAGTTACTGACGAAACAAAACAACTTTATAAAATCAATTATGAAAAAGATTTAGTTTAATAAAAAACGAACAAAAAACTCACAATTACTGTGAGTTTTTTGTGTGAATGTTTTTAAGATTAACACATAATATTGAGTATTATATAATTAGGAAGCACTATTTAATGCGCTTGTCTGTGCTTGTAAGTTGAATATTCAAACTTAAGTTTTTATTTGCAAGTCGGCTATAAATCCTTTCATCATAACGGTCCAACAATTGTTCTTGACTTAAATTGGTTGAGATAAATGTTGGAAGATTGTTGACTTGACGGGTGTTGATTATGTTATACAAATATTCCTTTGTGACATTCTTTAAAACTGGTTCAGTGCCTAAATCATCAATCAAAAGAATGTCAGCATTTAAGCAATCAGCAAAATCATAGGATTTGCCAATGTGATATAATCTTGCAAGTTCATTGAGTTCGAATGCTGTTTTAAAACAAACAACCTGGTTATGTTTTAACATTTCAGTTGCAACACATTCAAGCATAAAAGTCTTGCCAGAACCAGCACCACCTATTAAGCAGATGTTGATTTTGCTTACATTTGGAAATTTGTCACACCAGGCTTTTAAAATTTGGCAAGTCTTTTTGTCGTCTGTGCTCATTATGTTTAAATCGCAATTATCAAAAGATTTAAATTGGTTTTGACTGCTAACTTGCATTGATAATTTTTTGTTCAATGCTTGTTGCAAACAATTGCAAATTCTTCCACCTACAACACCAGTGTCATTGCAAATTGGACAATCGTATTGAGGCAATAAGTCGGCAGGATTTACATCATGTTGTTTTAAGTAACGATTGATTTTGCCTTTTAGTTCTTGCAAGTCGTATTTTAAGGTTAAATTTTCTTGCTCATATTTGCTTTTTAAATATTCAAGTTTTGTTTTTGCGTAAGTGGAGTAAAGTTCATCAAATTCAGGGTTTTGGCGCAATGACATAATGTAGTCATCGGCTTTTTCTTGTGCTTTGATTCTTTTCAACATGAATTGTTGTTTAACATCGTCAATAATTTTGCGTTTATTCATCTTACACCTCCACTTCATCAAGATTGGTTATAAAACTTGCAATTTGTTCTTTTGTGTAATTGTTATGTATAAAGTCAGCCTTGTCATTGTCTTCAATCTTTGTAAGTTTAACTTTTTCAAGTGTCTTTAAGCCTGCAGTATTCCAGTTTGAAAGGATTTTGTTTAAATATTGCAAAGCATTTGTTTTGCCAGCAGATAAATCTGCACCATATAAAACGACATCATGACCAAATCCCCAATCATTTGTCCAAACTGAATAGAAACTTCTATCAGCATTGTTCACATTCCTTGCAAGATTGAGATGTGTTAAAACTTCTTTCACTTTTTGGTCTTGAGCCAAATTGTCATTTAAATATTGATTGTATGATATAAGGTTTACTATACCTAAACGGAAGAGTTTAAGCAAAATATTATTATATCCTTCCAATGTGCGGATTGATGATTTAAAGCAGTTGTCGGCAACTGTCAAAAGCATTTGCTGGTCAAAGCCCATGTTGAGCCAACCAACCACATATAAATCAATTTCCTTTGTAACATCTTCGTAGTAGATGCCCAATTCTTTGTTTACGGCAATGGCAAGATTTAAAAGGTTTTCTTTGTCATTTTCATAATTTTCAATTTCTGGGACAGAGGTTAATCTCATTTCGAAATATTTGGTTAAATATTCGTCTAAAATGTTTACATCAAGCCTGCGTTTTTTGTTCTTCAAGGTCTTGACCACATAAATAATTGTGTTAAGTTCAAAACCGAATGATTTAAGCCATTTGTTTAACAATTCTTTATCTTCAATTTGTATTTTGCGTTTGCTTCCCATAGCGGACAAAATCAGCCCCATTTGGTCATCAACAATGCCTAATTCTTCAATTTTTGCTTGAACTTGGGCTTGTGATAATATCCCTTGATGAATCCAGTCTTTTGCAACAGTTAAGCAGTAGTTTGGGCTGATGCCAAACCCTTTATTTTCAGTGCAGTATTTTACAATATCAATAAGTGCGGGTTGAGCAATGTGTTTGCGCTCCATAAGGTCATAAAATTCAGTCATTTCATTTGGTGTGAGCATACGTTCGTTAAAACATTCCTGCAATTGAATGTTGAAGTCGGCATATTTATCAACCTTATATTTTTTCACACTTCCAGCATTGGAAATAATTGGTAGATATCTCACTTCAACCGGATTGGTTGAAAGAACTTGAACAAGTCCCATTTCTTCCCAATATTTAAAAAGGGATATTACATCTTCTTCGCATACTTTGAGAGTGTTTGAAAAAAATTCAAGCGAATTGTCGTTGTCGTCAGCGGAAGAGCATTTGCTTAAACCCAAAATATAGGCTTTGACGCAAAGGTCTGGTGCTTTTGGCAAATATTCGTTTATAAATGTGTTATCTATTATTGTTTTGTTGTTTGAAACGTAACCAGGACTAAATTTACAAAAACTCATACTGCTATTTTAACACATATTTTTGTCAAAACAAAGGGAGTTATCCACAATTTAACCCTAGTTATCCACAATTTTGGGGTTTTATTGTGGATAACTTTTGTTTTTGTGTGCGTAAGTGAATTTTTGTGTAAATTGTCAAAATTTGCGCCTGTTCTTTTTTTTAGGACAGGCTCATAAGTTAGAATATGACAAATTTAAAAGTTAAAAATTCTCTTTGCAAGGCCAAAAGATTTTGGTCAGGCTTTATTGCTGTTATATTTTTGTGCTTTGGTCTGGTTTCGTTTTCTGCTTGTGGTAAGAAAACAGATGATTTATCAAAAATAAGCACAGGCTTATCCAATTATGATATTTCAATTGATTTTGATAACTCAACAAAATCTTTAACCGCAAAACAAAAAGTAAATTATGTGAACAATACGGATACAGTGCTAAAGCAAGTCAAATTTCATTTATATCCACAATTTTTTAAACAAGGAGCAACAGACAAAATTGTAAGTCAAACAAAAATGAACAATTGTTATAGGCATGGCATGAGTTATTGCGAGTTTGAAATAACAAAACTTAAACTTGCAGATACCGAGATTGCTATTGTTCTAGAAGGGGATTATAACAACATTTTGAATGTTGATTTGACAAATTCTTTGATGCCAACTGAACGTGTTGACGTGTACTTAGAATATTACATAAAATTGCCAAATTGTGAACATCGCTTTGGTTATGGCGATGATACAATAAATCTTGCAAATTTTTATCCAATTGCTTGCGTGTATGAAAACGGAGGCTTTGTTACAAATCCTTATAATGCGAATGGCGACCCATTTTACAGCGACATGGCAAACTACAATGTAAATTTAACATTGGATAGTATGCTTACTGTTGCAGGAACAGGCGAACAACATGAATTTAGTCAAAAGTCGGGCAAAACAACAACACAGTTTAAAGCCAAAGTTGTAAGAGATTTTGCTTGTGTGATAAGCGAAAAATTTGAAGTTAAAACTGCACAAGCAAACAATGTGGAAGTTAACTATTATTTTTATAATGACGGTAATGCGGATTTGGCAGTTAAAACGGCAGTTGATGCTATAAAAACATTCTCTCAAAAATTTGGAAAATATCCTTACACAACATTCTCGGTTGTTAAGTGTGATTTTTTGCAAGGCGGCATGGAATATCCAAACCTTGTGATGATAAGTGACGATATTGATTCTTTGGACGACTATCTAAATGTTATTATCCACGAAACAGCACATCAATGGTGGTATGGTTTGGTTGGAAATGATGAATACACCTTGCCTTGGCTTGATGAAGCCTTGACAGAATTTTCTACAGCATTATTCTATGACTATAACGAAGATTATAATTTGACACATCAAAAAATTGTTAAAGCAAACAAAGTAAATTACACATTGTTCATAACTGTTTATGAAGATGTTTTGGGTAGTATTGATACCAGTATGAGAGCAGTTGATGAATACAATACAGAGCCAGAATATACCTACTGCACGTATGTTAAAGGTGTGCTGATGTATGAAAGTTTATATTCTCTTGTTGGGGAGAAAAAATTTGTAAAATCTTTGCAAAATTATTATCAAACAAACAAATTTAAAAATGTTACCGCTGATGAATTGATAGAGGCTTTTACTAAAACAACAGGCAATGATATGCAGTCGTTTTTTGATAGTTGGATAAAAGGAAAGGTTGTTATAAAATAAAAAAATCAAACGATATTGATTAAATCACAATTAATAAAAATTAAAAAATTTTATAAAATTATCAAAAAAATCA
>JBNMLD010000005.1:0-36484 GCA_050874685.1 Candidatus Onthoplasma sp.
ACACGCAAAATAAGTGGAACAAATAAAGCGGTAAAAAAGATTGTGGACGATTTTGCAAATTACACACTAAACAAAGATTTCCCATTTGCAAAAATTGTGCATACGGATAATTTGCCATTGGCAGAAAAAGTGCAACAAATGTTGTTTGAAAAATATGGCATTAAACCAGAAATCCGTATTATGGGGCCGGTTATAGGGGCACATGTTGGGCCAAATTCTGTTGCTTTTGCATTTTTAAGTGAACAAGAACGCAGTGCTGAATAAAATTTGATAAAAACTAACAGTTCAATCTGCTAGTTTTTTTATGCAATTTTCAAGGTTTGCGCAGTTGTTGCAATTAATTTTAATTTGTCAAAAACCATTGTTAAAGTATCAGTAAATAAAAGTCTAAATTTTAAGGCAAATAAATATACTTTAATATGAAAAAATTTAAAACTTTTTACAATCTGTCAAACTTGCAAAAAAGGTTTGTTGCAATAATAGTGATAATATGCACGCTTTTTGTGGCATTGTTGGGGCGAGTTTTTTATTTGCAATTGATAAAAAATCAGCATTTGCAATTGCTGGCAGCAGAACAATGGTTAAGAGATTTGCCATTAAGCAGCAAACGTGGCGAAATTTATGACCAAAATGGGGTTAGCCTTGCAACAACCATTACAACCTATGATATATACGTGCGTGCGCGCAATGTAAAGCAACCTGAAGTCCTTGCACGTGAATTGAGCACACTGTTATCAACCGACTATAACAAGATGTATGACAAAGTTACAAACACAAAACAGAGTGAAGTGCTTATCAAAATGCAAGTTGATGAAAATATTGCACTTAAACTTGCCAAAATTGATGGCGTGTATCTGTCACAAAATGTGGCAAGAGTGTATCCGTATAGCAACCTTATGACGCAAATACTAGGTTATTGCACAATCGACAATGCCGGTCAAGCGGGGCTTGAAAGTTATTATAACAAATATTTGCGAGGGGTCGATGGCAAAGCACTGACACAAACCAATGCGCAAGGCAAGGAAATAGAAAATTCATTGACCTATTATATACCAAGTGTGCCGGGTGCTGATTTGCACACAACAATTGATGTTCAAATGCAATCTATTTTAGAACAAGAAATGCAATCAGCAATGGAAACTCATAAGGCAAAAGGCGTTTCAGGCATTATATTAAATGCTCAAAATGGTGGCATAAAAGCCATGAGTTGCTTGCCGAGTTTCGACTTAAACAATGTGCCACGTGACAATTTGGCAGAACTTCAATCTTTATCAAAAAATAGTGCGGTAGTTGATGTTTATGAGCCTGGCAGTACATTTAAACTTATAACACTTGCAGCCGCACTTAATGAAGGGCTGACAAACATAAACGAACATTTTTATTGCGGTGGCAGAATAACCGTTGACGGCGAAACAATAAAATGTTGGCGTAGTGTTGGACATGGCAGTTTAACCTTGCTGGAAGCATTTAAAAACAGTTGCAACTGCGTGTTTGTCAATCTTGCGTTAAGGGTTGGGCTTGATAAATTTTATCAATATCTTGAATATTTTGGCATTGGCACAAAAACAGGTGTTGATATTGCCAGTGAATCAAGTGGTATTGTTATGGCAAAAGAAACTGTCCGCACAGTCGATTTGGCACGTATAGGATTTGGTCATGCGGTGGCGGTAACGCAACTTCAAATGGCAAATGTGTATGCTAAAATAACAACCGGCAATAACATAACACCTCATTTGATTGATTATATTTCAACTGAAGACAATAAAGTGATTTATAAGCAAAATTCCAGCAAATCAAAAATCAATTTAAAAGCAGAGACAATCAAAACAATTGATATGATGCTTTCCAACAATGTCAACGAGCCAAATAAATACACATTAGTGCCAGGGTATAATGTGGGTGGCAAAACAGGTACGGCACAAAAATATGATGAAAATGGCAAAATTGCTTCAGGCAAATATATTTCAAGTTTTATTGGCAGTTTTCCTGCTGACAATCCGCAATATATCTTAATTGTGTGTGTCAATGAGCCAAGTGCAGGGGCATATTATGGCGGTGTGGTTGCAAAACCGATTGGTGCAACAGTTTTTCAACGCATATTTGAAACAAAATCAATATCGCCAACTGACGAAACACAATTAAACAACAAGCCAACAATAGCAATGCCTAATGTTGTTGGAATGAAAGTGGCAGATGCGTGTGCAAAATTAAAACAACTTGGTTTGAATAGTTTTGTGGAGGGCGAAGGAGAATTTGTCCTTATACAATTGCCACCTGAAAATACAATGCTGTTTTTGGGCGAAATTGTTTATTTAATAACAGGATAAAACAACCATTCTTGCCCTTAATAGGGCGGTCAACCATGCAGTATAAGTTGTCAATAAAAATCAGTTTAGCACAATTTTTGCCTTATTTTGTAATCAAAGTTCATAAATCAATGTACTATGCTAAATTTAAAATCAAGGGGGAATAGATATGAAATTGTATGACATCATATCAAATCTTAAATTTATAGGTATCAAAAATTATCGAGATTTAGATATTGATAGCCTATCATGCACTTATCAAGAGAAATGTTCAAACAGCATATATTTTTGCATCAAAGGCACAAAATTAGATGGTCACGATTTTGCAAAGGAAGCAATAGAAAACGGTGCAGTGTGTTTGGTTGTGGAACGGTTTATTGATTTGCCTGTGGTACAGATATTGGTTGAAGATGTAAGGAAAGCAATGTCATATATAAGTGCGGTGTTTTACCAAACATATAATTCAAAAATGAAATTTGTTGGCATCACTGGCACAAACGGAAAAACAACCACAACCTTTTTGTTACGTGAAATTTTGCTAAACATGGGCAAGACTGTTGGAATGATTGGCACAGAAGGCACATATATTAACAATCTCATGTTGCCACCAACTTTAACAACCCCTGACCCAATAAATTTGCACAAACTTATTAAAGATATGGACAACAATGGTTGTGAGTATTGCATTATGGAAGTTAGCGCACACGCCATTGCTTTGAACAAGATAGATAACATATATTATGATGTTGTTGGTTTGACAAACATAACAAAAGACCACTTGGACTTTTTTGTTAATATGGAAAACTATATTAAATGCAAAACCAGTTTGTTTTCGTACACACATGCAAAATGCGGTGTAGTTAATTCAGTATGTAATTTTAAAGAACTTAAGCAATCAAACTTTGATATAACGACATACGGCAATCTTGGCGATTTTGCTTTGTTGACAAGCATGATGGATTTTGATGGAACTGACTTTAAATTTTCAGTGGGGGACAAAATATACTCTTGTCACACAAATTTGATAGGGGAATACAATATATCCAATTTGCTTATGGCAATCACTGTGCTATCAAAACTTGGCTTTTCGGTTGAAGAGACTTTATCGGTTGTTGAAAAGTTAAAATTTTCAATACCAGGCAGGTTTAATGTGCTTGATATACCAGCAGATTTTAATGTCGTGGTTGATTATGCTCATACACCAGACGGAATAAAAAACATCTTGTCAACAATCAAAGCATTGCCAGTGAACAAACTTATAACTGTCTTTGGCTGTGGTGGCAATAGGGATAAAACAAAAAGGGCAGAAATGGGCAAAGTCGCCTCATCATTTAGCAACTTAACCATTGTGACAACAGACAATCCTAGGGACGAAAACCCAACCTTGATTATAGACCAAATCGTTGCAGGATTAAATAAAGATAAATACGTCCGCATTGAAGATAGAGAATCGGCAATTGACTATGCTTTAAGCATTGCAAGCAAAGGCGATGTGGTGGCGGTTTTAGGTAAAGGGGCAGAAAATTATCAAGAGATAAAAGGTGTTAAATTGTTTTTTAGCGATTACAAGATTGTTGATGACTATTTTAAAAATAAATTAACTCACAATGTACTGACACAATCACAATAATAGAGTGTCAAAATAGAAAGTACGATTGCTTTTATTAAGCAGATTTATAGCATGGTGGCAGAAAAACAAAGGTGTATATGGTAAAGTTAATATTAATTTTTTTGGCAAGTTTTATTTTTTCGGTTTGTATAATGCCAATAATTATAAAGATTTTTAGAAAAAAACAAGCCAGTCAAACAATTTTAGGCTATGTTGAAGAACATAAAAGCAAAAATGGTACACTAACCATGGGTGGTGTAGTGTTTATGATAACCACACTAATTATGTGCCTTGCTTTTATAAAGTTTGATTTAGATTGGTTTGTCTGCCTAGTTGTTGCTCTGTTTTTCGGTGTGCTGGGATTTATGGACGACCATCTAAAAATAAAATATAAGCAAAATTTGGGGTTGAGAGCATATCAAAAAATTATTGGACAAGTTGGCATTGCGACAATTTTTGCATTTTTCATATATTTTGGCAGTCAATCTGGCAATATTTTTTTATTGTTTAGTGAAAAATCTTACAATATAAAATGGTTAATTATTCCTTTTGTGATTTTGGTTTTGGTTGCAACAACAAATAGTGTGAATTTAACAGACGGTTTGGACGGGCTTGCTGGAAGTGTCAGTTTTGTTTATTTGCTTATGTTTATTGCCATTACCTGTATTGTTCAAAATAAATTGTATTTGAATGGTGAGACAGGAAAAATCATCACAAATATGCAAAATGTAAATCTTATGTCAGCATCATTCATGGGGGCAATATTAGGTTTTTTGATGTTCAACACAAACAAGGCCAGTATTTTTATGGGGGATGTTGGCTCTCTGTGTTTGGGTGGCTATATTGGGGCAAGTGCCTGCCTAATAGGATTTGAATTGCTGATTTTACTTTTGGGTATCTGTTTTGTTTTTTCCGCTTTTTCTGTTATTTTGCAAGTGATTGTCTTCAAATTGACAAAAAAGAGAGTGTTTAAAATGGCACCTTTTCATCATCATTTGCAAATGTCAGGGTTAAGCGAGCCAAAAATTGTGGCAATATATTCTGCTGTGACATTTTGCGTTGGCTTAATTTGTATTATTTTTTACCTTTTGTAATATTCAACAAATTAAACAATAGATTAATTTGAAAGAAAATAATTTTTAAAAGGTCAATTTATGAAAGTTAAAAATAAAAAAGTGTTAGTTTATGGGTTAAGCATGTCTGGTGAATGGGCAAGCAAATTGTTGGTCAAGCACAAGGCAAATGTGTTTTTGTTTGATGACGACCCAGCAAGATTGCGCACTCGCAGATTGAAGAACTGCTTTGTTTTGCAAGAAATAAACGAAGATGTTATTGCTGACCTTGATTTGATTGTTGTTTCGCCTGCAATACCAAAAGATAACCAATATTTGCTTATGGCAGAAAAGCACATTGTGCCTGTCATGAGTGAAATTGAATTGGCTTCTCACTATGCTAAACGTTTTGTTGCAATCACGGGCACTAACGGCAAAACAACCACTGTGGAATTGATAACCAGCATTTTAAATCAAAAATATAAGGCCGTGGCATGCGGTAACAATGGCTATCCTTTATCAAAAGCGGTCATGGAAGGCAAAAATCGCTTAATGGTGGTTGAAGTAAGCAGTTTTATGCTTGAACATGCCACAAGTTTTGCACCACATGTTGCAACAATTTTAAACATTCAGCCAGACCATTTGATAAGGCATAAAACAATGGCAGAATATTCTAGGCTAAAGCACAACATATTTGCAAATCTAAAAACAACAGACTATGCGGTAATAAATCTTGATAGCAATATACATGCTACAAATCCGTGCAATGTGGTTACATATTCATATCGCCATTTGGCAGATGTTTATTATCAAAAAGGCGCAATTTACTTGCATCAGCAGAAAGTGGTTGACGTAAACAAGTTAAAAATCAAAGGAAAGCACAACATTCAAAATGCAATGTGTGCAATTTGTTATGGGCTCATATATAAAGTGCCAATCAAAAAAATCAAGCATGCATTGATAAATTTTTCCGCTTCTAAATTTAGGAACACAGTTTTAAACACTCCTGGGGAAATCACATTTGTAAATGACAGCAAATCGACAAACATCGCTTCAACACTTGCAAGTGTGCAATCATTCAATGCTCCTATAATATTGTTGTTAGGTGGCTCACAAAAGGGCTTAAATTACAATCAATTATTTGAACATTTGCCAGGCAGGGTAAAGCAAATCATTGCGTTTGGAGAAATTGCGCCAGACCTTGAAAAAACAAACACAAACTTCAAGTTTGCAAAATTTGAAACATTAAAATCGGCTTTTGAGTTTGCGGTAAGTTTGGCAAAAGCAGGGGACGTAGTGTTGTTTTCGCCATCAAGTGCAAGTTATGACCAATACGAAAGTTATGTTGAACGTGGCAATGATTTTAACAATTTGGTAACTGCGTATGTTGAAACAAAAACTGAATAGAATTGTGATTTTAATATGCACCATAGCATTGGCTGTGTTTGGTTGTGTGATGGTGTATAGTGCAAGCAAATATTCGGCAACAGTTCAATATAACAATCCTTATTTTTATCTAAAAAAGCAAATTATCGGTGTTGTAATAGGTTTTATTGGTTTGGTTGTTTGTTCATTTATTAATCACAAGATATACAAAAAATTTTATTGGATATTTTATATTATTGGTTTAGTGTTTTTGTGTTTAGTATTTGTGCCAGGGCTTAAACGCACAAGTTACGGGGCAACACGTTGGATTGGTATCGGCTCAATCACAATGCAACCAAGTGAAATTGCCAAATTCTGCCTTGTATTGTTTTTGGCAGGCTATTTAAGTGACGGAGACAAACTTGCCAGTTTTAAACATATTGCAATCACACTCATGCTTGGTGGACTTTATTGCTTGTTGATAATGTTAGAACCGAACATGTCAATAACAATGTGTGTGGCTTTCACATTGATTTTTATGCTGTTTATTGGTGGGTTACGCCTTAAAGTTTTTGGCTTGCTCACAATCCCTGCAATCGCTTTGGTTGTTTTGCTCATTGTTATTGAACCATATCGTCTTAATCGAATTATTGCATTTGTAAATCCTTGGCAAAATCCGCTTGATGAAGGGTATCAACTTATTCAGTCATTATACGCAATTGGCAGTGGTGGACTTTGGGGTGTTGGATTGTTTAACAGCCGTCAAGCGGAATTGTTTCTGCCATTCAGTGAAAGTGATTTCATTTTTTCAATTATTGCTGAAGAATTGGGCTTTGTTGGGTGTTTCTGTTTGGTTGTTGTGTTTGCCGTGCTTATAATTTTTATCTTTAAAGTGGGTTTGAGTGCCAACAATAAATTTTCAGCCTTTTTGTGTTTTGGTATTGGGGCAATCATCAGCATTCAGGTTATATTAAATATAGCCGTTGTGTCTGGCAGTATCCCGCCAACTGGTCTGCCTTTGCCATTTATTAGTGCTGGCTCAACATCACTTTTAGTCTTTATGTCTGCAATCGGCATTGTGTTGAATGTCGATAGACAAACGCAAAAAGATTATGTGAAAAGCAGAGTGTAAACTCTGTTTTTTAATATGTTTATTGTTTTTTGATGGTTGAAGACAAAATCAGTGTTTAAAACATATAAACAAATATGAAAACAGCAAAAAACAACCACCAAAATATTAGTCAAAATGGTGACACATATATTATTCACGGAGGCAAACAACTTAATGGCAGGGTAAGGGTGCAAACAAGCAAAAATGCAACTCTTCCAATGTTAACTGCAAGTTTGATGTGCCCAGGGCAAGTTATTATCAACGATTATCCGCATATAACTGACCTTGACAACATGCTTGAAATTTTAAAAGGATTAAAGGTCAACATAACAAAAACTCAAAATCGGCTTATTTTAGATACAAGCAAAGCGGATAATAGCCATATTGATATGTGTTTGATGAAAACTATGCGGTCATCTATATTTTTATTGGGCAGTATGTTGGCAAGGTTTAAAACCGCAACAATCATTCAACCAGGTGGTTGCAAAATAGGTGCAAGACCTATCGATATCCACTTAAACGGATTGCGCCAAATGGGTGTAAAAATCAGCGAAATAGGCGGTCAAATTTGTTTTGATGCAAGCAATGCTCATAGTGCAAGAATTAAACTTAAAATCCCCAGTGTTGGGGCAACTGAAAACCTTGTGCAATTTGCCTGTTTAACAAAAGGTAAAACTGTTTTAACCAATGTCGCTAAAGAGCCAGAGATTGTTGACCTTTGCAATTTCCTTATAAGCATGGGTGCAAAAATAAAAGGTGCAGGTACAAGCAAAATATCTATATTAGGGGTAAGTGAATTAAAAAACACACAATATACACCGATAGAAGACCGTATTGTTGCAGGCACATTGCTGATTGCAACGGCAATTTGTGGCGGAAAAATATGTTTGACAAATGCAAATCATAACCATATTGCAAATTTAATTGAAAAATTAAAACAAATCGGTTGTCAAATTGAAATTGAAAATGATATAATCAAACTGACAAGTGATGGCAAATTGTTATCGCCAGGAGCAATTTCAACTGGTTTTTATCCAGATTTTGCCACAGATTTGCAATCTCAAATGATGGTTTTATCGTGTGTTGCAAATGGCGAAACTGAAATTTTTGAACACCTTTTTGAAAATCGCTTTTTGATTGTGCCAGAGTTGCAAAAGATGGGGGCAATCATTTCGGTTATTAACAATAAACATGCAAGTGTTGTTGGTGGCAAGTTGCACAAGGCAGATGTTACAGCAAATGATTTGCGGGGTGGTGCATCTTTGGTGTTGGCAGGTTTGTGTGCAAAAGGTGTAACAACAGTTAAAAATGTTCATTTTATAGATCGTGGATATGAGAACTTTGAGCAAATTCTAACTTCACTTGGCGCTAAAATAAAACGTTTATGACAAAAAAATCAATCATTATTTCATCAATTTTATTGTCAATTTTAGCACTGATAGTTATTTTATTCGGTGCTGTTTTTCGTTTGCGTCAAATTGATGTTGAAATTGCGGTCAGCCAGCCAGAGACTTTTGCAATCACAAAAGAAGATATCTTAACAGCCTCAAAACTTAAACGTGGGGGCAGTATATTTATGGTGGACAAGCAAACAGCAATTGACAATATTGAAAAGACTTACACTGAAATTAAAGTCACACAAATTAAAACAGAATCAGTTGTAAAAATCAAAATATGTGTTCGTGAACGCAAAGAAATGTTTTATGCTGAATACAACAACACATATTATTGCCTTGATGAAGATTTAAAAGTAATGCGAAAAACTGAAATTGAACCAACAAACTTGATAAAAATCAAAACAGATATTGGCATCAATAGCAATACAAATGAACGCGATTTTTTGAATAAGACCTATGCTGATATGACATATAAATTGTTTGTTGCAATGTACACAAATGTCAAAGTTGGGGCGAGATATGCTGAAAGGGAAGATATTTGCAATTTGGTTGAATGGGTTAATTTTGAACAAGCCTACGAGTTGACCGCTGATGGCAATAGTGCAGTAAAATATACAAAACTTGTTTTGAAAACCCGTGCAGGCATTGTTATGGAAATTGCGTGCCCTGAAACAAATACGGGTGTAAAAATCAACAAATGTTTTTCTGCTTATAACAATGAAAACATTGACAATACTCATGGCAAAATCGTTTTGAAATATGATGGCTGTTTTGTTTATCTGCCTAACGACTAATTTTGTTAAATTACCACATTTTGTGGCAAAAAGTTTTGCAACAACTAATAGTGTTGTGTATTTAATTTAAAATCTATACCATATATTGTGGTGTAGATTTTTTTATTACTAAATTTTAATAAAATTTAATTAACTAGTATTGCAAATTCATTGACTAGAAATTTTGATTTTTACATAATTATATAAAACAAATTGGGGGAAAGGTGAAAAATAAGTTGAACTTCCTTTTGGAAGTTGGTTCATCTAAATTAGTTTTAATTGCAACCGTCAAAGGCAAACACTCAAGCAAAATTGTTGACAAAGCAACAGTTTTGTATGATGGCTTTATGGACGGTGAGTTTTTGTCGCCTGATGAGTTGGAACTTAATTTTAGTGAACTGATTACTGCCAGTTGCAATAAGTTGCATACAAAAATCCACTCAATCACTGTTGGTGTTCCAAGTGAATTTTGTATGTGTGTTTGCAAAAGGATTTCAAGGAAATTTATTCAGCCACACAAAGTCACAAATGCGGACATTGCAAATTTGTTTGAATCAAATGCTGGATTTGGGGATAGTGTAGAGTATGGTGTTATAAATTTCAGTCCAATGCAGTATATGCTTGATGATAACGCAATCACCATGCAACCTGTTGGCAAAAAGACTTCAAGTTTGGTGGTAGATGCAAGTTACATATTGGCAAAAACTTCATTTATGCAGTTGATTGCAAGCAAGTTTAACAAGTTGGGCATCAATAATGTTGACTTTATCTGTTCAGCACTTGGGCAAGCAATAAAATGCAGTCAAGACAATGAAACACATCAACCAATTGCTGTTGTTGATGTTGGGCATATATCAACCAGCGTTGCAGTGCTTAAAGGCGAAGGGTTGGCATTGTTAAGTTCGTTTTCCATGGGAGGCGGTCATATATCAAGCGATATAATGCAACTGCTTGGCATGAATTTTAAAGATGCGGAACTTATAAAGCGCAAAATCATATTGACAATTGAGCCAGAAAGGAACGAAAATTACGAAGTCAGGGTGCACGATAGTTGCATAAAAGCACCTATCAATATGACAAATCAAATTGTGAAAAGCAGGATAGAAAGTTTGGCAAAAATTATTGGCGAAATTTTGTCAATTGACCCAATTTTCAAAAATTATGATTTGTATTTAACAGGCGACGGCATTGCTAATTTTAAAGGTGTAAAAACAATTTTAAAACAGCAAACTGGCATGAATGTAAATATTTTCAAAAATCAATTTGACACATCAAAGGATAAATTGCAGACATCAGTTCAAGGGTTGGTAACTTTGAATGATATGTTAGTTTAAAAGAGGGTGATATTATGGATTTATCAAACAATATTTGTAAAATTAAAGTAGTCGGTGTTGGCGGTGGTGGCAATAATGCTGTCAATCGTATGGTTAATGCGGGCATCACTGGTGCTTATTTCATCGCTGTAAATACAGACCAACAAGACTTAAATATGTCTCGTGCAGACGAAACCATTCAAATTGGCAAAACATTAACAAAAGGCCTTGGTGCAGGTGCAAATCCAGACCGTGGACGTGAAGCCGCAGAAGAAAGTGTTGACGACCTTAAAAAGATGTTGCAAGACACTGATTTGTTGTTTATCACAGCAGGTTTGGGCGGTGGCACAGGCAGTGGTGCAGCACCTGTTATTGCACGTTTGGCAAAAGAAATGGGCATTTTAACAATTGGTGTTATAACAAAACCATTTAAGTTTGAAGCGCCAACAAGGGCAAGGAATGCTGATAACGCAATTGCAGAGTTGCGTAAATATGTTGATAGTTTGGTTGTTATCCCAAATGAAAAACTTTACACAATCCTCAAAAAAGACGTATCTTTCCTTGATTCTTTCCGCTATGCAGACGATGTTTTGCGTCAAGCAATTCAGGGTGTAAGTGAATTGATTTCTGTGCCAGGTTTAATCAACTTGGACTTTGCCGATGTATCAACAATTATGCGTGACAAGGGCATTGCACACATGGGTATTGGTAAAGGTCGTGGCGCAAACAAAACAATTGAAGCCGTTCGTCAAGCGGTTACAAGCCAACTTTTGGAAACAAGCATTGAAGGTGCAACTGGCATTTTGATTAACATCACAGGTGGACGTGATTTAACTTTGAGTGAAGTTTATGAAGCTGTTGACCTTGTGCGTGATGTTGCAGATAAAGATTGCAATATCATCTTTGGTGCACGTATCAATAACGACACAACTGGCGAAACTGAAATCACAGTTATTGCAACAGGGTTTGACGATAAAAACAAGCCACAAGAAGCAGTTCCACAATTTAAAGATAATAGTGCAAATATCCGTCCATTTACAGAACCTGTTAAGCAAGAAGAACCTCAACAACCAACTCAACCGGTTGAACAACCAATTGAAGAGCACGAAGACGAAGTGGAAGATATCTCAATTAAAGCAAAAAAGCCATTTTTAAGTGATGACGATTTGCCACCTTTCCTTCGCAAACTTAAAAGATAATAAAATAGAGCAGGTAATATTAAATGTTTAATGCAAAAAGGAGAATTATAAAAATTCTCCTTTTTTGTATGGAACAACAATAAACCTTTGCTTTTTCAAAATGTATTTCGCACAAGTTTATTGATATAATTTGTTCATTAATTTTTCAAATATTGCAACAGCAAAATACATGACTGAAGCCAGCACACAAAGAATGACTGTTGAAGTCATAACAAGGTTAAGGTTAAAAACTTGACCACCATAAATAAGCAAATAACCAAGCCCAGCTTTGCTGACTAAATATTCGCCCATAATTGCACCAATCCAACTTAAGCCAACATTGATTTTTAAAGTTGAAACAATATCTTTAAGTGAAGAAGGCAACACAAGTTTTAAAAATATTTGTATTTTGCTTGCACCCAATGAACGGGTTAGGGCAATCAGTTGTTTGTCGCAACTGGTAAAAGAATTTAATATATTCATGATTGTAACGATAATCACAATCAATATACACATAAATACAATGGCTTTGCTTCCTGCACCAAACCAAATGATAATTATTGGTCCAAGAGCAATTTTTGGCAGACTGTTAAGAACAACCAAATAAGGCTCTAATACTCGGCGCAAAAAGTCGCTGTACCACAATATAAAAGCAACAACAAAGCCAATTGATGTGGCAATTGCAAAGCCAATCAATGTTTCTTTAAGTGTGATTGAAGCATGATAAATCAGTTCACCTGAACGATAAAGTTCGCCGATTGTTTGAATGATTTTGCTTGGACTTGAAAAGAAGAACGAACTTATTATCTCAAACTTGGTAAGCAATTCCCAGGCAACAATCAATCCAACCAAAATAACAATTTGCGTTAGCATAATAATGGCTTTATTTGCACGATGCTTTGCCAAAAATTTTTTGTGTGCAGCACTGAATGTCTGTTTTGGCTTTTTTAATTTTTTACCATTATTTTGTTGTGCCTTTGCTTTATCAATACTATATAGCCAGTTATTGGACCTTGATTTTGCCTTGATTGATTTGCTTAAAGACGGAAATTTATTTTTGTTTTTCATCTTGAATTTCCTGCCAAATAGTATCAAATAATTTTTTTGCTTTTGTGGTTTTTCGCCTTTCAAAAGGTGTTATGCTTTTGTCAAAATCTAGAGTGTGAATTGCCTTCACTTTGCCAGGTCGTGCGGATAAAACAATTATTTTATCACTCATACTGATTGCTTCTTGAATATCGTGTGTGACCAAAATTGCAGTTTTATTTTCTTTTTTTATAATTTCAAAAATGTGGTCGCACAATTCAAGCCTTGTTTGATAGTCCAGTGCACTAAAAGGTTCATCAAGCAACAACAGTTCAGGCTTTAATGCCAAAGTTCTTATCAAAGCCACACGTTGACGCATACCACCGCTTAATTCACTTGGGTGCTTTTTCAAAAATTCGCCAATGCCATACTTGTTTGCAAGTGTAAGGGCATAATTTTTGCGTTCAGCCGTGTTTTTGTGTTTGATTTCAAGCCCGAAATATATGTTTTTTTCTATTGTTCGCCAGGGCAGAAGATTGTCTCGCTGAAACATATAACCGCACATATCATCTTTTACATTTGGTTGTTTGTTTTCAACAGTTATCTGCCCAGTGGTTGGTTTTATCAAGCCAGCGATTAAAGATAAAATAGTTGTTTTTCCGCACCCTGATGGACCAACAATTGCAACAAATTCATGCTTGTTTATGGTAAGGTTTATATCTTGCAAAGCAAAAGTTTCACTATCTAAACTTTGATATATCAAATTCATGTTTTTTATTTCAACAAGCGAATCATGTTTTTTAGCGGTGTTTTTAGTGTCCGTTTGCATTGTTCACCACCTTATAAAATGAAATTTAGTTTTCAACTTTTGTTGCAAATGTTGTATTTACAGCATTCGCCCAATCAACACGATTTGTCAATTCACCAGCACCTTCGATAATATCAAGCATCAAATTCCAAGATGATTGTTTAAGCACAAAACTGCTTGCATAAGCGCCAATTCTAATATAGTTTTTAACTGAAGCCAAAATCAAAGCGTCAGCAGTTGTGTTGAATGATGGTTTAAGTGCTGATAAAATTTTTGTATCATCGTTTGCTGTGTTTGCTGAAATAAGGTAGTTGTAACCTTTTTTGAGTGCTCGCATAAATTTGTCAATTTTGCTTGAATTGTTTTGCAAATAAGCATTTGTTGCAACAAAGCAAGTGTAAGGCACATCTTTTACTTCGTCACCAAGGGCAGCAACTATGTTGCCAGTGCCGTCAAATTCACATTGGCTTGCAACTGGGTCAAACATGGTGCAAAAGTCGCCTGTGCCAGCAACAAAAGATGAACTTGTAAGGTTGAATGCTATTGTGGTGTCTAAAATAGTGTCAACATCAGCACCCAATTCTGCACCCGGTTTTAAACCATGTTGTTTCAAAATGTATTCAAGGGTCATGGCTGGCATACCGCCTTTGCGTCCAGCAATAATGTGTTTGCCTTTTAAGGTTTGCCAGTCAAAATTGTCGGTTGCATTTCTGCCAACCAAGAAAGAACCATCACAAGCAGTAAGTTGAGCAAAGATAACAGGTGCATTTTGCATACCGTTGTTGCGCACATAGACTGCGCTTTCAGGCCCCATCAAACCAATGTCGGCACTGTTTGAAATCAAACTTGTCATCACAGTGTCACTTCCGCCAGCATTGGTAAGTTCGATTTTTAAGCCTTCATCTTCAAAATAGCCTTTGTTCATGGCGACATAAAGCGGGGCATAGAAGATTGAATGTGTCACTTCACTGATGCGCAAAACATTGTCGTCTTTTTTCTTACAGCCAGTGGACGTAATCAAAACGGCAAACACCGACATAATGGCGACAAGTAAAATAGAAAATTTTTTCATCAAGTCTCCTTTTTGGAAGATTTATAGTGGTTTAATGCTTCCATACTTCCATTCTATGTTTAAGGCAAATTTATGTTAAAAGCCCATGAAAATTTGATTAAAAAGGCATTAAAAGTTTGTCAAATGGAATTTATTTTGATACAATGCTTGCAACAAAATAAGTTAAGCTAGTTGGAGTAGAGATGAAAAAAGATACATATTTTAAACTTATGTTTGCACTAGAAATGGCATTGTTGCCACTTGCAATTTTTGCAAAATTGTTTTTGCCAGTTTGGTCAGTAGGATTGTTTGTTGCAGGTATATTGCTTTGCAAAATTTGGAGAGAAATTTTTAGGAACAGACAAATAAAATATCAAACAGTTGTAAGTGCAATTGCAAACATAGCCACAAGTTTAGTTTTGCTTGCATTGTTTATGTCTATGGGGATTTTGAATAAGGCTGTTGGTATAAGTGCAATTATTATTATTGCTTTAAAATCAGCATGCGAGGTTTTGTTGTTTGACCAAGCATTGCCTGAATTTGTTGATTCTGTTGCTTATTGTGCGGTTCTTTTCGAATGCTTGACGATGTTTTCAATGACATTTGCTTATGCTTACGCAACAATCCTTACAGTATGCACAATTGCATCTATCTTGACAGGCATAATTTATGTTGGTTACACAGTTTATTATTTAATAAAAAATATGCCTAAAAAATCAAGATAAACGCAAAATCTATATTGACAACAAAAAAACATTGTGTTATTATAATGCCAGATTTAAACAAACTTGTTGCGGTCAAACAGCAGGTTGCAAGTTTTAGGAGTGTATTATGTCAACATTATTATCATTTGTAAGTGTTTGGGAATTCTTGTTAAGATATACAGTTATTTCAGGTATGGTTGTAGCAGCAATCGGTGTTGCAATTTGCATGCTTGCAAAACGTATTACAATGTTCAAACGTCACACTGACAGTTTGCCACAAAACGACAAATTATACAAAGGTCTTTTCATAACTGGCATTTGCTTGATTTTGATAGGTTTAATTTTGATTGCTTTGCCAATTGAAAACACATTCTATAAAGGTTAATATGCAACATTATTTTATTGACAAAGAGCATGTCGCAACAGACTTCTTTGATTTTAACGACCAAATTTTAGATATGAATTTATGCTTTCGCAGTTGCGACAGCATTTTTTCTAAAAACAGGATTGATGACGGAACACGCACATTGCTTGAAACAATTGCAAAAAAATGCAAAATCTCTGGCAATTGCCTTGACCTTGGTTGTGGGTTGGGTGTTATAGGGATAACACTTGCAAAGAAATATGCTGTAAAGGTCGATATGGTTGATATTAATGGAACGGCAGTGAAGTTGAGCCGTCAAAATACCATAACAAACAATGTTCAGCGATTGACAAATGTATTTGAAAGTGATGGCTTTTTTGCAGTAACAGAGATGTATGATAACATTATCACAAATCCACCAATCAAAACAGGTAAACAGTTGCTTTTCAGTCTTGTGGAAGGGGCTTTTAACCATTTAAACAGCAATGGGCAACTTTTGCTTGTAATTCGCAAAGACCATGGTATGGAAAGCCTTAAAAAACATTTAATTGATATTTTTGGCAATTGCGAAATCATTGAAAGAAATAAAGGCTACTATATTTTAAAAAGTATCAAAGCTTAAAAATAATAATTTAAAACGACCTCAGTGGTCGTTTTTTTAGTTCGCTAAAATCAAGGTTTGTTCAGCGTGTTGCAAACGAGTGTTTATTGCTGTGCCAATCCTGCAACGATAAGGGGCACTCCAATCAAAACAAGTGCAGTTGCAAGGGTTATAATTGCCATATATTGTGCTTGAAATTGGCAAACTTAAATTGCTTACATTAACAAAACTGTAACAACCAGACCTAAAATAAAAATAATACATAATATTGTCCTTTTGTTTTTTATATTTCAGTTTATGCAACAAAAAATCATGGTGTTAATTTTATTTTTTTGTGGTCATTGTTGTTAGATTGTTATGTATAAAATTTGACTGTATTTTTAGGCAAAAATTTACAATTTTTTTATGAGTAATTTTCTATATTGTGCATAAGATAGTATAGAGGTAATTATGCGAGAGATAGCACTGGCTACTCAACTTAAAAATAAGGGAATAATCGAATTTTTATATGCTAATGCAAAGGCAAAAATCGACTTTTGCAAAACTATTTTAACTTGCTATGAAGATAGCAATTTTGCATATTTACTTTTTGCATGTGAAGAAAGTTTCGTTTCTCCATGTGAAGAGATTTTGCGTGATATCATTGTGGAATATATTGAAACCATTTATAAAGTTGATTATTTGACCCAGAAAATCAAAAATCCGCTTTGTGATAAACTTACTTTTAGCGCTTATATCAAGGTGCTGGCATTGTTTGACAAATCAACAGACGAAACAGCACTAAAAAGCATACTTAATTTTAGCCAATCTTTTTCAAATTCAAGCAATGAAGTTGTCAATGTAAGCGATAGTTTGCATTTAGATTCTTTTTTTGAATTTAGGTTAAATCCGCTAAAAAAGCATTGGGACAATCTTGCTGAATTGAGCAGTGATAATATGATGTTGTTCAATTCTGGGACGTTCTTGGACGTGATTCGCTTTTTAATCAACACTATGGACAACTTGGTTTATAAAATAAAAGTGGTGATAAAGGACAATCATTATTGTATTTATAACATGAAAAACAAAAACGCAAAAATCAAAAAAATTGCTGAATGTGATGATTCAATTGATTTTATAACAAATGTTTTAAATTCTTGTCCAAACTATATAGATGTGTATTTAAACACAAATCAAGAGTATGAAGCCATAAGTTTTTTAAGCAATGTTTTTTCAAATAGGCTTAAAGTTTTTACAAAATGTTAAAATTTGTTAAAAATTGTTGACATTAGCATTTTGTGGTTGTAAAATCAAGATAACTCAATAGATTATTGATTGGACAAGTAGGTTAAAAGTCCCTGTTAAGAGAGAGTGCATGCTGGCTGGAATTTGCACATCAAACTTTTAAATGAAACCACCAATTAGGTCAACGCAAGTAAACTTGCAAAATTAAGTGAGCAAATGTTGTTTTATGTTTGCTAAATAGGGTGGAACCACGGTCAAATATCGTCCCTAGCATTGAAAGTGCTAGGGTTTTTTGTTTTTTAGGATTTAAAACAAAAATTGGGTCAACATCTAGCAAAGGAAAAGAGATATCCAAAAACGATATAAAAATCTCTTTCTGCTTGTTGAAACGCAAGCATACGCAATAAAAAAGGAGAATGTTATGGAAAAAGAAGAACTTGAAAAGCAACAAGAATATAACCAAAAGCAAGAAATGTATCGTCACAGCATGGCGCACGTACTTGCAAAAGCAATCAAAGAATTATATCCAGACGTAAAACTTGCAATTGGACCAGCAATTGAAAATGGTTTTTACTATGATTTTGACAATTTAACAATCAATCAAGACGATTTTGCAAAAATTGAAGATAAGATGAAAGAAATCATTGCAAGGAATGAAGATTTTGTGCGCACTGAAGTGACACGTGAAAAAGCCCTTGAAATGTTTAAAAATGAGCCATATAAAACAGAACTCATTAATGATTTGCCTGCTGACAGCATTATTTCTGTTTACCACACTGGCAGTGATTTTTACGATTTGTGCCGTGGCCCACACGTTGAAAACACAAAGTTTTTGCGTGGCTTTAGTTTTAAAATCAATAGGGCAAGTGGTGCTTATTGGCGTGGTAGTGAAAAGAATAAAATGCTCACACGTGTTTATGTTTATGGCTTTTTAAATAAAGACGATTTGAAAGAATGTTTGCGTTTGGAACAAGAAGCACGTGAACGTGACCACCGCAAAATAGGCAAGGAATTGGGCATATTTATGTTTGATGACCTTGTTGGTCGTGGCCTTCCAATGTGGTTGCCAAAAGGCTTTATTTTGCGCCGTCAATTGAGCGATTATATTATGAACAAAGAAATTGCTTTGGGTTATCTTCATGTTATGACTCCATCACTTGGCAATGTAAACCTTTACAAAACATCAGGGCACTGGGACCACTATAAAGACGATATGTTCCCAGCAATGCAAAAAGACGATGACGAATCTTTTGTGCTTCGTCCAATGAACTGCCCACACCACATGGTTATGTACAAGAATTTCCAACATTCATATCGTGATTTGCCATTGCGTATTGCAGAAATTGCAAATGATTTTAGATATGAAGCAAGCGGTTCACTTTGCGGTATTGAACGCACAAGGGCATTCACACAAAATGACTGTCACATTTTCTGCCGTCCAGACCAAATCAAAAGTGAAATTCAAGGTGTTATCGACCTTATTTTAGATGTTTATAAAGATTTTGGATTTAAAAAATACAAATTCCGTTTATCTTTGCGTGACCCTAAAAATACTGAAAAATACTTTGGAAATGATGACCTTTGGGAAAAGAGCGAAGCAGCCTTGCGTGAAATTTTAAAAGCCAGCGGTGCAAATTATTATGAAGCAGAAGGCGAAGCAGCATTCTATGGCCCTAAAATTGATGTGCAAGTTGAATCTGCAATCGGTCATGATATCACACTTTCAACAGTGCAACTTGATTATCAGCTTCCTGAAAGATTTGAACTTGAATATATTGATGAAAACAATCAAAAAGTTCGTCCAGTTGTTATTCATCGTGCTATTCTTGGCTCTCTTGACAGGTTTGTTGCCTTTGTCTTGGAAGAAACAAAAGGTGTTTTGCCAACATGGTTAAGCCCTGTTCAAACAAAAATCATCACAGTAAGTGAAAATAACAGTGAATATGCTAAACAAGTTACTCGCAAACTTTGCCTTGCAGGTGTTAGGGCAGAAGCAGACGTTGAAAACGAATCAGTTGGTAAAAAGATTCGCAACGCAGTGCTTGAAAAAGTGCCATATATTTTGGTGCTTGGCGATAAAGAAATGGCAGATGGAACAGTTGCTGTGCGCAAACGTGGTAGCAAAGATACAGAAACTGTTTCTTATGAAGAATTTGAAAAAATGATTTTGGCAGATATTAAAACTCATGGTAACCAACAATAATTAAAATTAATGGCAACATATTTTTGTTGTCATTTTTTTTGTTAGAATAGTTTTGTACAGGGGTGCGCATCAATATGCTTTGTTTTCAATCACAAAATGAATTAGTTGGTATGTTTAAATGTTAATTTGTTTGACATTTAGTCAACAATAATTTTAATATAAAATTAAATAGTGGGGTGTAAATGAATTTCTTTAAAGCACTTTGGTGCAGAACTTATCAAACAGTTTTTAAAATCTTATTGCCAGTTTTGCCATATCGTGAGCCACAAATCTTAAAAAATTATGACGAACTTGTGTTTGAATTTAAACGCAACAATATTAGCAAATGCTTGTTAGTTACAGACGCTGGTCTTAACAAACTTGGGCTAACAAAGGCTTTAGAAGATAGTTTGAAACAAAATGATATTGATGTTTTTGTTTATGATGGCACAGTGCCAAATCCAACCACAACAAATGTTGATGATGGTTTAAAAATATACAAAGAAAACAATTGCCAAGCATTAATAGGTTTTGGTGGTGGTTCGCCAATGGATTGCGCAAAAGCAATTGGCGCAAGGCTTGCTTGCCCAAACAAAACATTAGGGCAAATGAAAGGTGTGCTTAAAGTTAAAAAGAAATTGCCACCATTGGTTGCTATTCCAACAACAGCAGGCACGGGCAGTGAAACAACATTGGCTGCCGTCATAACAGATGCTGAAACACGCCATAAATATGCAATTAATGATTTTCCATTAATACCCAAGTATGCCATTTTAGATGCAAATTTAACAGTTGGATTGCCTCAAAAGGTTACAAGCACAACAGGTATGGACGCACTTACACATGCGGTTGAGGCATATATTGGCAAAAGCACAACAAAACGTACTAGGGAATGTAGCAAACAAGCAGTTAAACTCATATTTGAAAACCTTGAGAAGGCTTATACTGACGGAACAGATATCGCAGCCCGTCAAAATATGTTGCACGCATCATATTTGGCTGGGTTGGCTTTCACAAAGTCGTATGTCGGTTATGTCCATGCAATTGCGCACTCTTTGGGTGGCAAATACAACACACCGCATGGGCTTGCAAATGCTGTTATCTTGCCAGTGATGTTGAAACGATATGGAAAATCTGTTTATAAAAAATTATATCAATTAGGTGTGTATGCTGGGCTGTTTGAACGCAATATATCGTATTGTGATGGCGCAAAATTGTTTATCAAAAAGATTGAAAACATGAATAAATTTATGAATATTCCATCACATATTGAAATAAACGAACAGGATATTGATGAGTTGGCGACAACTGCGGAAAAAGAAGCCAATCCACTTTATCCAGTGCCAAAACTTTTAACAAAAGACCAACTTAAAGAAATTTATCTCAAAATTAAGGAATAGTTTTTTAAGATTGATTTTTAAGTTTAATACAAATTAATAAAAAGATATTTGATTTTAAAAGGAGATATTATGTCAAAATCAATGAAACTTTCAAACATCGTGCTAATGCTGATGATTTTAACTGGTGATGTTGTTTATATTTTAACTGATGTGTTGCTTGCAAAAGCGGTTACAAGTGCTTTGTTTGTTATTTTAGGGATAGTTAATGCTATTTATTCGTTCAGTGAAATACGAAAAAATCACAAATTTATGTATTTGCTACTTACTGGATTGTTTTGTGCCTTTTTAGGAGATGTTTTGCTTGAAATTCAGTTTGTTGTTGGGGCAGGATTCTTTGCTTTGGGGCATGTATTCTTCTTTATATCATACCTTACACTTGAAAAATTTAATTGGAAGGACTTAATCCCAGGCATTATATTATTTGTGCCATGTTTGTTGCTTATCGTCCTTGCACCGATATTTGATTTTGGTGGCATTTTGCTTGAAGTTGTGGCAATTGTTTATGCTTTAATAATTTCTTTAATGCTTGGCAAGGCAATTTCTAATCTCATTCGCAAAAAAACAGGGCTTAATATCATGCTTGTTATTGGCAGTGCATTATTCTTCTTTTCTGATTTAATGTTGCTGTTTAGTGTGTTTGCACACTTGCCAGTTGTTGGCATTTTGTGTTTGGCAACATATTATCCAGCAGAAATTGTGTTGGCATGTTCTATTTTGTTTGCAAGGGACAAACAGCCATCAACAACACAAGAAAACAACTAAAAATAATCTAGAATAGGGCAGAAATGCCTTATTTTTTGTTGTAATTTAAAACAAACCAGATTTAAGCAAATAGCGAACAGGTTTAATTACTAAACTGATGTTTCATTAGATGATTGTCGCCGATTTGTGACCTAGCGAGTGAATAAAATTTTGCAATATTTTCAAACAAAAATAACAAAAAATTTTAAATTTGGTATTGACAAGTTAGTATGTCAATGTTAGCATATAGCCGAGGTTGAGATGAAACAATCTAATGAATTTTGCACTGTGGTTCGCAGTTATACAAATAAGTATTTTGACGCATTAGAAAATAATGATTTTAATTCTGCATGGAAATGCACTAATGAGTTTGCTGATTATAAAGTAAGCAATGTGCTTGATATCAAAAAGTTAGATGTAAACAGCATGATGTTCTTTGCGGCATATAACAGTATGTTTAAAGATGACCCAGATATCAACGAATATGTTGCTAAAAATATATTTGAAGCAGAAAAAGTGAATTTGCATATGTTCTCGGCATTTTTGGCAAAAAGTGGGGCAATTGCTAACCTTGATTATGAATGGGTGTATTCGCTTATAAATATGCTTTGCGATAAAGAAGAGCAAGAACTTGGATATTGTTTTGAATTGCAAAATTTAAAATTAATCGCAAAATTGCTTAAAGTTTATGAAGATGAGTGTCGTGCAATCATTGATGAAACGGGCGAGATTGAAAAATTTATGCAGGCAAAAGAAATGCAACGTAAGATAGAAAAAGCCATTCATACAAGTGCTTTGAAAAAGGCTCATTATTTAGGTTTTACATTGGTTAAATAAAAGGTCAACATCAAGTTGACTTTTTTTATTTTGTTTTGCAATAACAAAAAAAACTAAATAAAAACCATTGACAAACGAAAATATTTTTGATATTATTTGTTTTGTAAAAGTAGGAGTTACCACTTCTCACCTTGAAGCAAAAGCGACAATGGTTGTAAATTTAACTATAACAATATGTGGTCTGCCACAATTGGTGTTAATTTATTTTGTTGATTTTTGTTTTGGGTGCTTTTACATAAAGTGACCCATTTTTTTTGGATAGGAGGAAATTTGAAAGAATCACTTAAAAATGAACAAATCGTTTTGCCAGAAGTTCGTTTGATTGGTCCAAACAGCGAACAACTTGGTATTATGTCAAGCGAAAAAGCGCTTGAAACCGCATCAAATTATGAACTTGACCTTGTCCTTATTGCACCTGATGCAAAGCCACCAGTATGCAAAATCATGGATTATGGCAAGTATCGTTTTGATGAACTTAAAAAATTGAAAGATCAAAAAAAGGCGCAAAAAGTTGCTCAACTTAAAGAAATGTCTTTAAGCATGACAATTGACGACCATGACCTTGAAATTAAAGCAAAACAAGTTTGCAAGTTTTTAGCAGACGGAAGCAAAGTTAAGGTTAATATCCGTATGTTCGGTAGGCTTCAAGCCCGCCCACAAGTTGGTGTTGAAATCATGAATAAATTTGCTTCAATGTGTGCAAGTGTTGGTCAAATTGACAAACAACCAGAAATCAATGGAAGAAATATCTTTATGTTCCTTGCACCTATTTCAAAAAAGTAACAATATTTGTACGAGTTAGATAACTACATTTTACAAATAAATTTTTAAGGAGACAATTATGCCAAAAATGAAAACAAGAAAGACTGTTGCTAAACGTTTTAAACTTACAGGCACAGGTAAAATCAAAATGATGCACGATGGTAAAGGTCACATTTTGACAAAAAAATCTCGTAAGAGAAAAAGAAATTTAAGAAAAACCGGTTATGTTTCAAAACAATATGAAAGAAACATAAAGGAAATGATTTAGGAGGCCGAAGATGAGAATTAAACGTGGTGTTAATGCAACAAAGAAACGTCGTGCTATTTTAAAAGACGCAAAAGGTTACCGTGGTGCTAAATCTAAATTGTACCGTGTTGCACGTCAAGCAGTTATGAAATCTGGTCAATATGCTTATACTGGCCGTAAATTGAAAAAACGTGATATGCGTTCATTGTGGATTACACGTATCAACGCAGCATGCCGTGAAAATGCAATTTCATACAGCAAATTTATTGCAGGTTTGAAAAAAGCAAATATTGACCTTAACCGTAAGGTTTTGGCTGATATGGCAGTTTGCGACAAAGAAGCATTTGCAAAACTTGTAGCAACAGCTAAACAAGCATAGTTAAAAATAAGTTGGTGTATAGCCAACTTTTTTGTTTCCTTGCCTTAACAAGTGACGCATAAATGAACCAAATACAGAACTTGTGGCAACTGCAGGCAGAAATTTTAAATTTGGTCTTGACAAGTGAAAAAATTATATTATAATTTACTTGCTTTAAAAAATAAGGTAGGGAGAATTAATTATGGGAATGATTACAAAATTGTGGGATAAAATCACAGGAAGAAATAAAGTTGAAGTTGAAATGACAAAATCAACATGCCAATCAATTGAAGAAAATGACGAGATCTCAACATTTGTACCAACTGAAGAAACTGATGCTCAAGTTGAAACAGTCACAAGTGAAGAACCTATGGAAGGTGTTGTTGAAGATAGCACTGTTGTTGAAACAAAAATTACACGCACAGGCAAGGCAAATCAAAATTTTTCAAAAATCATTTGTTCAAAATATGCTGATAAACGTAAAAGATTAGAAGTTAAAGATGCATCAATCAGTTTCAGGATTGCTATGGCTGAAGAATCAAAATCAAAAACAGATGATAAATATCTTGCTGGTTTGGCAGAAAAAGATATTCAAAACAACAAAAAAGAACAAGCCAAGATTGAAGAAATGTTGACAGTTTCTGAAGAAGATTTTACAGAAGTTATGCGTCATAAAAGCAATATTGCTTATTTAAATCTTATTCAAAAAATACTTGCAAAGTATAAAAAAGCAGAACGCGAAGCTTTGGCAAATTGTTCACGTTCAGCACGTGAAATGGCAAAAGGTTGCCGTCCTGTTCTTCCATTTGACACTGAAGAAACAGTAAAAACAATTGAAGATAAAGTTACTTTGGACGAATCAAAAGAGATTAAATTTTAATATTTGTGTTTAATTTAAAAATACCAGCATTAATAGTGATGTTGGTGTTTTTTATTAGCAATAATATGGAAGGTTAAATTCAAGCTTGATAGGTAAATTTAAATCAAATTTAAAAATTTGATTGACAGCCTTTTGCCAATTTCTATATAATTATTGTGAATATAAATTGATTGAAAAGTCTATATAAATCATCATTTGTATTCAAGATAGGAGGGGAAATGAAAAAATTTAAAAATTGGCTTGTTTGCCTTTTGCTTGCAGTTTGTTGTGTCGGTCTGGTTGCTTGCGGTAACAAAAATAATGTGAATTTGGACACAAAACCAGAAGTGTCAATTCAAGGCGACTTTAAAGAAACAGAAGCTGACCAAGTTGTAACAGTTCTGGGCACAAAAAAAGCGCCAATCGTTGAAAGTTTCAACAAGTATAAGGTATATACTCATGTAACAGATGCATCAGGCAATGACCAAGAAGCAACCATGGCTCTTGAATTTAATAATCAAGGTGTTTTGGTTGGCATGGCAATTAAGATGACTATGACTTATGGTACTCAAAAATTGACAGCAAATGTCTATTACAAAGATTCATTGTTCTACATAAATGCCACAACAAATTATGCTGGGGTAACTGCTACAATGAAATATAAATTTGACCCAACAAAAAGTTATGGTGAGCAATTTAAAGAATTGACTGAAAACTACATTAGTATTGCTGAAAATACAAGTGCTTCAAGACTGCTAGATGATATTTTTGAAGCTCTTGAAAATAGCAATTATTTCAAATTTGAAAAGACAGAGGATAATACAAAATTCAAATTGAGCAAAAAAGAAAATGTTGAATTACCTGATGAAATGTATTTGACAGACCTTAATGCAGAACTTGAATTAAAAGACGGCAAGTTAAATCAATTAAAAATTACAGCCAATGGTTCAGTTACAACAGAAATTTTGTTGACAAAGATTGACCAAAATATTGCTTTCCCAAACTTTGATGATTATACAGATATTTTAAGCCTTGTTGTAGGTGCGTAATTTAAACCTAAACAGCATGCTAAAATCAAAAAACAGTAAATAAAAGCCATATATTGTGTGGCTTTTATTTTTTATACACAATTTAATGATAAATTACTGTTTTGAAACACAATTGTAAGTCTATTATAGTTATAATGATTTGACATTAATCAAAGCAATTGATAATATGATAATTGAACAGGAGATGCTATGGATTTAGTTATTATGGCTGCTGGTATGGGTAGCCGCTTTGGAGGCTTAAAACAAATTGAGCCAATTGGCAAGAATGGAGAATTTATCATAGATTATTCAATTTATGATGCAATCAGGGCTGGCTTTGACCGTGTGATATTTATAATAAAGAAAGAAAATTTTGAGACTTTTAAAGACACAATTGGAAAGCGAATTGAAGACAAAATCAAAGTTGAATATGTATTTCAACAACTAGAAAATTTGCCACAAGGGTTTTCTGTGCCAGAAGATAGGGTTAAACCATGGGGAACAGGTCATGCAATTTTATGCTGTAAAGACATTGTAAAAGATGATTTTGCAATAATAAATGCAGATGATTTTTATGGCAAAAATGCTTTTGATACTGCCCGCAATTTTATGGCACATAATCAAGATAAATATGGTTTGGTTGCATACAAAGTTAAAAATACGATAAGCGAAAATGGCGCTTCAAAACGTGGGATTTGTAAGATAAAAGATGGCAAATTGACAGGCATAATAGAAAGTTCTGTTGAGCGTGAAAATGGCACAATTGTTGCAACACCGCTTGGCTCAAATGAAAAATATGTGATAGATGATGATACACCAGTTTCAATGAATATGTGGTGTTTTAGACCAAATTTGTTTCCAGTTTTGGAAGCTGAATTTAAAAAGTTTTTGACTAATGACATGCCTTTTGACCCATGGAAAAGTGAATTTTTGATTCCAGATGTTATAGACACAATGATTAAATCAAATATGGTTGAAGTTGGGGTAAGACAAACCAAATCAAAATGGCTTGGTGTGACATATAAAGAAGATAAATCATCAGTGGTGGAAGGGATAAATCAACTTGTTGAATCAGGCGCATATCCAACCAATTTGTGGGCTAATTTTGAAAAGAAATTTTAATAATTAAAATAAATATTTTAAAAAGACCAATTAGCAGTTTAAATTTAAGTGTAAAATTAACAAATTTTCCTTTAACTTTTAATGGTTGTGCTTAATCACAATCAATAAATGCGGATTAAGGCAAAAAATTAAATTTTAAATTTGCAGTTGGTCTTTTTTGCATTTTTATAAACATAATTAGCCTTATGCTTAAAAGTTTTGTTTGACTTATATTTGTCTGTTTGATATAATTCAAAAGTATGAATTTGACAAATGTCGATATAAAAAACTTAAAAGATAAAAAGTTCAGGTCAGCAAATTCACTATTTTTGGTGGAAGGTGACAAATTTTGTCATGACGTGCTTGAAAATGGCTTTGAGATTGTTCACACAATCACAACAAATGCAGATTTAACAGGATATCCAAATATCAGTGTGGTTTCAAGCAAAATGTTTGATAGTCTTGCATCAACAAAAACACCTCAAACAGTGATTTGTGTTTGCAAAATAAAAGACTATGGTATTGGCTCAATTGGCAATTCTTTAGTGTTGGACAATTTGCAAGACCCAGGCAATGTTGGCACACTTATTCGCAGTGCAATGGCTTTTGGCTTTAATGATATTTATCTTATTGGTGGGGCAGACCCTTACAGTGACAAAGTTGTTAGAAGCAGTGCTGGGACAATTTTAAAAGCACATGTTCATCGTGTTGACTATGGGGGATTTAAGCAAAACAAAAACCTTGTTGCAGATAACTTTTTGGTTGCCGATATGCAAGGGGACAATTTGAATACATTTTGTTTGCCAAAGGGCAGAGTTTCTGTTATAATAGGCAATGAAGGTAATGGTGTGAGTGACGAAATGTTTGCACTTGCAACATCAAAAATTTCAATACCAATGATGCCTGGGGTGGAAAGTTTAAACGCAGGTGTCGCTGGCAGTATAATCATGCAAAAATTGGCCAATTGTGGTCAATAAACAATTATTTTAATTTAGATTTATAGGAGAATTTATGTCAGGACATAGTAAATGGAATAATATTAAAGGAAGAAAAGAAAAATCAGATGCAGAACGCAGTAAAGTGTTCACAAAAATAGGTCGTGAAATCATGGTTGCAGTCAAAGAGGGTGGCCCAAACATTGACAGCAACTCAAAACTTAAAATGGCAATTGCAAAAGCCCGTCAATACAATATGCCAAATGACCGTATTAACGGTATTATCAAAAAGAACAGCGAAATAGACAACAGCAATTTTGTTGAACAAACCTATGAAGGATATGGTGTTGGTGGTGTTGCTGTTGTTGTAAAATGTTTTACAGATAACAAAAATCGCACAAGCAGTGATGTCCGTTATGCTTTTGATAAATTTGGTGGTAGCCTTGGTTCAACAGGCTGTGTAAGTTATATGTTTGATAATCGTGGTGTTGTTGTAGTTGAAAAGAATGATAAATTTGATGGAGACAGTGCCATGGAACTTGCAATCAACATGAATGCTGTTGATTGTGAAGATGATGAAGTTTTCACAATTTACACTGAGCCAAGCGCAACAAGTGTAAATGATTTGGTAAAAGCATTTGAAGATGCAAATTACACAATCTTAAGTTCAGGTGTTGAAATGATACCTCAAAATTATGTTGCACTTGATGAACATAAACGTGAAACTTTTGACAAAATGATTGATAAACTTAACGAAAGTGATGACGTTATTGACGTTGTATCAAATATAGAGGAAGAATAATATGGAAACAAACGATAAATTGCTTGAAATAATCAAAGAACTTAATGATAATCGCAATAAATTATCAGCTTTGTTTTCTTTGTACAATAGTTCGCTGTTGGTTGCTGAAGATAGCAGGGCAAACTTAACTAACTATTTTGAGCAACTTATCGACCATAAAAACGATTTAAGCACTATCACAAGGGATATTTCATCTGCTTCAAAGGCAGAGCGTAAAACTGTTTACACACAAAACAAATCTAAAATCAATCGTTTGAACAGTGAAGTGCAACAAGTAAACACTGATTTTAGTGACAGTTGCAAAAAATATCGTGTTGCATTGCAAGATTGTGGTAGCCTTAAAACAGAATACAAACACGAAGTTAGCAATCTTTGCAAAGATTTTAAAGCAAATGTTGATGAAAACACACCTGCAATTGTTATTAAGGGATATAAACAACAAGTTAAAATTATCAAAGCAATTTTGGATAAAATCGAAATGCTTGTAAGTGATTATAATGTCAAGAAAAATCAACTTGAACAAGACAATCAACGTTTTAATGAGTTGTATGCTAGTGTCAACACACTTATAAATCAATTGCAACAAATTGCTTAAAAGGGAATTATGAGGATTTTAGGCATAGACCCAGGCTACAATATTGTTGGTTATGGTGTAATTGAAACAAATGGTTGCAAAGTTGTTGACTTTGGTGTTATTACAACGCCTAAATCTATGAGTATCAGCAGTAGATTAAATACAATTTATCAAGCCACTTGTGAACTTATGGAAACTTTTAAGCCAGATCAAGTTGCGTTTGAGGAATTGTTTTTTAATACCAATAACACAACAGCCATACCAGTGGCAGAAGCACGTGGGGTGTTGATTGTTGCTTCAAAGCAATACACTGACAAATTGTTTGAATATACACCTCTTCAAATAAAGCAGGCTTTAACAGGCAATGGCAGGGCAGAAAAAAAGCAAGTTCAGTTTATGGTTAAAAACATATTGGGCTTGGCACAAACCCCAAAACCAGATGATGCTGCGGACGCACTTGCAGTAGCATTAACACACATGCAAACAAACTCAATTATGAGCGACAACTCGATTTAGATTTGCCAAACACTTATTTTGCATTTCAAAATGGAATGGTGTGTTTTGCAAGATTAAAAAATATGGTTGCCAAAAACACAAAAACAATATAAATGGGCTAGTTCGCGAGGAACAATATTAAGTATAAAAGGGAATTTATGATAAATTTTATTAAAGGCATTTTAAGGGAAAAGGACTATGAAAGCATTACAGTTGAATGTAATGGTGTCGGTTTTCAAATCTATGTAACAAAAAGTTGCATGATAAGTTTGCCAGCATTAGATGAAGAAGTTAAAATTTACACCTATATGCACGTTAGAGAAGATGAATTGAGCCTTTATGGGTTTGTTAGTCCAGAAGAAAAACGATTGTTTTTGCAACTTATTTCCGTGTCAGGTGTAGGAAGTAAAACCGCAATAGCAATTTTGTCTGCTGAAAAAATGAATAAAATTGTGAATAGCATTGTAACACAAGATGTTTCAGTGATTGGCTCTTGCAAGGGTATTGGTAAAAAGACAGCGGAACGTATTATCGTTGAACTCAAAGATAAAATTAAACCATTTGATTTCTTGTTGCCAGATGTTAATCCGTTTGAAGCGGAAACAAACAACCAATATTTGGAAGACGCAATCATTGTGCTTACAAGCCTTGGCTTAAGCAAAACAGAAGCAACAAAAATGGCAAATGCTGTTGCAACTGAAAACGACACAGGCGAAACCATTGTTGCAAAAGTGTTACATTCAATGGGTGAAAAATAAATTTTAAAAGGCGATTATGGAAGAAAGAGATAGATTTATAAGTAGCACAAAAAACATGAGTGATGTCGAAGTGGAAAATAAACTTCGACCTATGTCTTTTGATGAATATACAGGGCAAGAAAAAATCAAATCAAATTTGAAAGTTTATATTGCCGCAGCAAAAAAACGTAAAGAAGCCCTTGACCATGTTTTGCTATATGGTCCACCAGGATTGGGCAAAACAACTTTGAGCCATATCATTGCAAATGAAATAGGCAGTCAAATCAAAATCACAAGTGGTCCAAGCATAGAAAATGCCGCCGACCTTGCTGCCATTTTAACAAACCTTAACACAAATGATGTTTTGTTTATTGATGAAATTCACCGCATAAGCAAATCAGTTGAAGAAATTTTATATCCAGCAATGGAAGATTATGCTCTTGATTTTATTGTTGGCAAAGGTCCAAGTGCTCGTAGTATGCGCCTTAAAATTCAGCCTTTTACATTGATTGGGGCAACAACCAAAGCAGGTAATTTATCAAGTCCGTTGCGTGATAGATTTGGTATTTCATGCCGTTTAGAATTATATACCGTTGATGAAATTGCAAAAATATTGTCACGTTCAGCAAGTATATTAAACGTCAGCATTGACGAACAAGCAACCTATGAAATTGCACGCAGAAGCCGTGGCACACCACGTATTGCAAACCGCCTTTTAAAACGTGTTAGAGATTATGTTCAGGTTGAAGATAAAGATAGAATCACAGTTGAAGATGCAAAAAAGGCTCTCACTTTGATGGATATTGACGAGTTGGGTTTGGACTATGTTGATAAAAGAGTGATTATGGCAATGATTGAAAAATTTGGCGGTGGTCCAGTTGGTTTGGAAACTTTATCAGCAACCACAAACGAAGAAATTTCAACAATTGAAGATATAGTTGAGCCATATTTAATGCAACTTGGTTTTGTTTTGCGCACAAATAGGGGCAGAATGGTCACTCGCTTGGCGTATGAACATTTTGGATTGCCTGTGCCAAAATCATTGCAAGTTGATGTTACAGAAGGTGATGAAAATGAAAGCAAATAAATTTGTTGCATTAACCAATAAAAAGCAACCAGCAAAAAAACTTGCGCAAGTTGATTATCAAAAATTGTCAACCTATGATTATCATTTGCCAGAAGAGTTGATTGCTCAAACTCCGCTTGAAAAACGTGATGAAAGCCGTTTGTTGGTTTTTAACCGCAAAACCAAAGAAATTAAACAAAGGCATTTTAAAGATATAACCGAATTTTTGCAAAAAGGCGATGTTTTGGTTGTTAATAACACTCGTGTTTTGCCTGCAAGATTGTATGGCAAAAAAGACACTGGTGCAAATATTGAAATCCTTCTTTTAAAGCGCTTAAAATTAGATGAGTGGGAAGTATTGATAAAACCAGCGAGACGTGTGCCTGTTGGTTCAATTGTCACTTTTAACGATGAATTGAAATGTGAGATTGTGTCGGTTAAAGATGACGGCAACCGTGTTGTTAAATTTATCTATAAAGGTGTGTTTGAAGATATTTTGTCTCGCATTGGTCAAATGCCATTGCCACATTATATTCATGAAAAATTGAAAGATAAAGAACGCTATCAAACAGTGTACAACAAAGTTGAAGGCAGTGCAGCAGCACCAACTGCTGGTTTGCACTTTACAAAAGAACTGCTTAAAAAGATACAAGATATGGGGGTTGAAATTGTTGAACTCACACTTGATGTAGGGCTTGGCACATTTCGTCCATGCAAAGAAGATGATATCACAAAGCACACAATGCACACTGAACATTACCACCTTAGTGAACACGCTGCCGAAAGAATTAATTTGGCAAAAAGAGAAAATCGCCGTGTTATTGCCGTTGGCACAACCAGTGTAAGGACATTGGAAAGTGTTGCATTGAAAGGTTTGCCACTTTCGGCAGACGATGATAACACAAGCATATTCATTTATCCGCCTTATCAATTTAAAGTTGTTGATGCACTTATAACCAATTTTCATTTGCCAAAATCAACGTTGATAATGCTGATTAGTGCATTTGCAGGTTATGAGAACACTATGAACCTATACGAATTTGCTGTAGAAAATCAATACCGCTTTTTCAGTTTTGGCGATAGTATGTTTATTGAATAAAATTGTTTTACAATCTTTTTGAAAAATAAAATTCAAATATGGTTGTAAACAACTAAATTGTTAAAGGGAAACTGGAATGTTCCCTTTTAAAGTTTTTGATTGGTAAAAAATACCATGTTTAACTTGTCCACTTGGCAAGTATATTTACAAGAAGATTTATAGTTTAAGGAAAATTTATGGAAAAGTTTAGTTACGAAATCTTGCATATAGACCCAAACAGTGGGGCAAGGACTGGGGTGTTGCACACACCGCATGGTGATATTTACACACCTATTTTTATGCCAGTTGGCACACTTGCAACAGTAAAATCTCTTACAAGTGATGATTTGTATGATGTAGGCGCTCAAATTATCTTGGCAAACACATATCATTTGCATATCCGTCCAGGCGATGAACTTATCAAAAAAGCAGGCGGAGTGCACAAGTTTATGAACTTTAAGCGCCCAATGCTCACTGATAGTGGCGGTTTTCAAGTTTTTTCTTTGGCAGATTTAAGGAAAATCACAGACGAGGGTGTTGAATTTAAAAACCACTTGTCTGGTGCAAAATTATTTTTTACGCCTGAAAAGGTTATGGAAATCGAAAATAACATTGGTGCAGATATTATCATGGCTTTTGACGTTTGCACAGAACCAGGTGTAACCCATGCGGAAGCAGAAAAGGCAATGAATCGCACACTTGATTGGTTGGATAGGTGCGTTAAGGCTCATAAAAATGACAATCAAATGTTGTTTCCAATTGTGCAAGGCAATTTTTATTCAGATTTGCGTTTAAAAAGTTTGCAAGAAACCAAAAAGTATTGCAAATGTGGCATAGCAATTGGTGGGCTTTCAGTTGGCGAACCAAAACATACAATGATTGAAATGCTTGATGTTATGAAGCCTCATTATCCTGAAAATATGCCAAGGTATATGATGGGGGTTGGCACACCAGATTATATTTTTGAAGGTGTTGAACGTGGCATTGATATGTTTGATTGTGTGCTTCAAACACGTGTGGCTCGCAATGGTTTGGCAATGACAAGTCATGGCAAAGTAATCTTGAAAAATGCTAAATATAAAGAAGATTTTAGTCCACTTGATGATGAATGTGATTGTTATTGTTGCAAAAATCACACAAAAGCATATTTGCATCATTTGGTTATGTGTAATGAAATTTTAGGTGCAAGGTTGTTGAGTTTGCACAATATCAGATTTACTTTAAAAATGATGGAAAATATGCGTGAAGCCATAAATAACGATAGATTTTTGGAATTTAAGCAAGAATTTTATGACAAGTATGGCATAAAAGATTAACAAAATTAAAGTTTTTGTGGCTTAAAATGACGTTGATTTGTTGTTTTAAAAACACCTAAAGTGTGGTTATACACTTGACAGAAATGTAATGTGCATTAAAAGATAAGTTCAATGATGTGGTTTAACAAAGGAATAATCTATTATTCAACAAAAATCTTAATAAAAGTATAAAAAAATCTTGCTTTCACTTGATTTGATGCTCAAAAAGGTTTGACAGCAAGTTGGTTGTTTTGTTACAATCATAACAGTTTAATTTAAAGGGGTAAACATTTATGATGGAAATTATTTTATTGGTAGTTTTGCTTGTTTTAGTTGTTGCATTATTTGTTTTGTCATATTTCAAAAAGAAGAAATTTAATACAGAACTCGGTTCAATGCGTGAAGAACTTAAACCAGGTGACAAAGTTATGACAGATACAGGTGTTGTTGGCGAAGTTGTTGAAAGCTACACTGAAGATGAATACAAATATTTTGTACTTAAAACAGGTCATGGTGAACATACTGGTTATTTTACAGTTCATGCAAATGCAATTTATTATGTATTCGGCAAAGAAGAACAACAACCTCAAGCTAAAAAAGTTGTTGTGGTTAAACAACCAAAGGCTGAAGAACAAAAAGTTGAAGAAAAACCTGTTGAAGAGGCAAAAGCTGAACAACCTAAAGAAGAAAAGGTTGAACATGCTGAACAACCAAAAAAATCAACAAAAAAGGCTTCAAAATAGTTTTATAACAAAGGTGCGTTTTAAACGTGCCTTTTTTTATTGCAAATCAAGAACTATTTTGATTTGTTTTCAGCAATAACCAGCAATCAAAAATCTATTAATTCGACAACAAGTTAAAAAAAGCAACAAAAGTTCTTAAAGATATTGCCTTGATTTTGTTATTTTGCCAGCCTGCAAAAATAAGTTATATTAGGAGGAATTTATGAACGATGTTAAAGTAAAAAAGGGCGGAGCAGTTGTTGAGATATTGAAAAGTTGTTTGATTGGTTTGGTTGTGACATTGATTGGCACTGTTTTGCTTGCTATTGTGCTTAAATTTGCAGATATACCTGGCAAGGCTGTAAGTTATATCAATGATATTATCAAAGCATTGTCATTGTTTATGTCTGTGCATATTTTGAAAAAATCATCAACTGAAAAATTGCTTGTCAGAGCATTGATTGCTGGGGCAGTATATGGTGTTTTGGCTTTTGTTGTGTTCTCAATTTTGAATGGTGGTTTCACATTTGACGCAAGCATTTTGTTTGATTTGCTCTTTGCAGTTGCAGTTGCTGTTATCATTGCAGTTATTTTCAAATTGACAAGCAAAAAAACAGCCTAAAATAAGCAATTTCAACAGATTGTCACATTCAAAATAACGTTTTCAACAAACTGAATGGTAAATCAAAGCAAAAATTGTCATTTTGATATTAAAAATAAACTTTTTGGGTAATAATTTAGTCATAAAATCTGCTAAAAACAATTGATATATTAATATTTATAAATATTATTATATTAGTTTGGCTTTTTGCGTTTGTTTCGTTTGACATAAACGCAAAATTTGTTTATAATCTAACTGATTTAGGAGAATTAGATGACTAAAAGGCGCTCAAAAAGTTTATTTGTTATATTTTCAATAATTTTAGTTATATGTTTGGTTGCAACCTTTATTAATTTTACCTATCCTTTGTCTATTAACGGCAAATATTTTTCTTATTCAAACTTTGTTTCAAGTTTGAAATTGGGTGAAGATATTGGTTCAACATACAGGATTATTTATCGCACAGAATTGCTTGATGGGGAAGTAAGTTCAAGTTATGACAGATTGAAAGAATCAACCATGGCAGACTTGCTTAAAATCATTCAAGATGAAGGCTTTAAAGATGCAACTGTTGCAAAATATGGAGAAGATAAAATTGTTCTTCAAGTTGCAGTTGCAGATGATGACGATATTTCAAATTTGACAAGTTTGGTGGGAGAACCTGCCAGAATTAGTTTTTCAATGTCAGAAGATAGTTCCGCAGCATTTGTAGATGCTTCAAACATCAAATCTGTTTCTGCTTATGACTATTATAACAGTGAAACAGGCGAAATGGTGTATTA
>JBNMLD010000006.1:0-28879 GCA_050874685.1 Candidatus Onthoplasma sp.
AAATAAGATTTAAGCGTAATGCGTTAAGTTATTTGGAACTTGAAACAAACGAAACTTTGGATATTGTGCCAAAACAAGCAAAAACAGAAAGTGAAAGATCGTATGAAGAACAGCAATTGAGGCAACTTAAAGCTTACATATCAGCTTGCAAATATGAGTACACCAAAGCAAGAGACCCACATTCATATCTGGACGAAAATTTGTGTGTAAGATTCAACTATGAAATCTTGCAGGGCGATAATGAACGTGGTGAAAAACAAAGGTTTAGATTGCGCAATGCAACTGACCCATTGTTGATGTTTGGGAAAGGCTATTTTGCACCTATTGACGGCGATAAAGTTGGCAGAAGATTATCTATGCTGATTTATGATTTTGAAAACAGGTGGAAAGACGATAATATTTTTGCAAGATGTGCAAAATTTATTGTTGAATATGTTAGGATTCAACCTCACATGGACGGAAATAAACGTGTTGCATTGATGATTTTAAACTACATACTAGAAAAAAATGGTTATGGAGACATATATTTCAAAAAGTCACAAAAAGATAATTTGTACGAACAAATCAAGCAAGGTATGATAACAAGAGATGTGACCGGGCTGGCATTATTAATTGCGGATTCTATGCGTTTGCGCTATAACGAAGAAGTTAAGCAAATCATTGAGTTCAAAATGAGAAATCTTGGTGAGAATATAAATGAAGACTTAAACATCTAGAGGGAAAAAAGTGGCAACTGCCACTTTTTTGTTTTGCAATATATACATAATGAAATTTCAATTAAAACCAATCAAATTATTTTTACTTTTTTTGTTTTTGTGTTATAATGGTGTCGGTTTATATATAGGAGAAAGAAATGAAAGAATCAAAATTTAAAACAGAAATAGGGGGCAGAACAGTTGAAGTTAGTTTGGGCAAATACTGTGGTCAAGCTTCTGGTCATTGCATTGTGACTTGTGGCGACACTGTTGTTATGGTAAACGCAACTATGGCTGCTGCACCACGTCCAGGTATGGATTTCTTTCCATTAAGTGTGGATTATGAAGAAAAAATGTACAGTGTGGGCAAAATCCCTGGTGGTTGGAAAAAACGTGAAGGCAGAGCAAGTGATGCAGCAATCTTACGTTCACGTTTGATTGACCGTCCACTTCGTCCACTTTTCCCAAAAGGTTTTTATAACGATGTAACAATCATAGCAACCCCATTGTCTGTTGATACAGACATTATGCCTGAACCACTTGCAATGTTGGGTAGCTCAATTGCTTTATCAATCAGCGATATTCCATTTGAAGGCCCAACAGGAGCTGTTAAAGTTGGCTGTGTTGATGGCAAGTTTATTGTTAATCCAACACCAGCACAATTAGAACAAAGTTCAATTGATTTGACAGTTGCAGGCACAAAAGAAGCGGTTTTGATGGTTGAAGCTGGTGCAAAAGAAGTAAGTGAAGAACTTATGATTGATGCAATCATGTTTGCACACGAAGAAATCAAAAAACAAGTTGCCTTCCAAGAAGAAATCATGAAAGCAGTTTTTGGTAAGGCTGGTAAACAAATCAATTCACATATTCATTATGACGTTGTTCCAGAAGAAATCAACACAGCAGTTAGAGAATATGCAGACAAAAAATATGACGAAATGTTAAAAGAATTTGACCGTCATGTTCGTGATGCTATGGAAGAAGAAATTGATGCTGAAATTCAAGAACATTTCGCCGAAACATTCCCAGATCAACAAAAAGCAATTGCACAAGCTTTGTACAATTTGAAAAAGGAAAAAGTTCGTCGTAAAGTGCTTGATAAGGGTATCCGCCCAGATGGCAGAAAGTTGACAGAAATCCGCCCAATTTGGTGTGAAGTTGGTTTGCTTCCACGTGTTCATGGTTCAGGTGTGTTCACTCGTGGTGAAACTCAAGTGCTTACAACTTGCACATTGGGTATGATAAGTGAAGCACAAGAGCTTGAAGGTTTGGACACAGAAGAATACAAACGTTATATGCACCAATACAATATGCCAGGTTACACAACTGGCGAAGCAAAACCTTTGCGTTCACCAGGCAGACGTGAAATTGGCCACGGTGCATTGGCTGAAAGGGCTTTATTGGCAGTGCTTCCAACAGAAGAAGAATTCCCTTATGCAATCCGTACAGTTAGTGATGTTTTAAGTTCAAATGGTTCAACATCAATGGCTTCAACTTGCGGTAGCACTTTGGCACTTATGGACGCAGGTGTTCCAATCAAAGCACCAGTTGCTGGTATTGCAATGGGCTTGATGAAAGATAAAGATAGCGATAAAGTTGCAGTTTTAACAGATATTCAAGGTTTGGAAGATTTCCTTGGCGATATGGACTTTAAAGTTACAGGTACAAGCAAGGGTATCACAGCAATTCAAATGGATATCAAAATTCATGGTATTGACCGCAAAATTTTGTCAACAGCACTTGAACAAGCACGTGTTGGTCGTTTGGAAATATTGAAACTTATGCTTAAAACAATCAAAGAGCCAAGAAAAGAACTTTCTAAATATGCTCCAAAGATTATTTCATTCAATATTGACCCTGATAAAATCCGTGAAGTTATTGGTTCAGGTGGTAAAGTTATTAATCAAATCATTGCTGAAACTGGCGTTAAAATTGATATTGATGATGACGGTAAAGTTTGCGTTGCTTCAACAGATATGGAAAAAATGCAACGTGCAAAACAAATCATTTTAACAATTGCAACCGACCTTGAACTTAACTGCGAATATGAAGGAACTGTTACTCGCACAACAACATTCGGTGCGTTTGTTGAAGTTGCTCCTGGCAAAGAAGGCATGGTTCACATTTCAAAATTAAGCAAAGATAGGGTTGAAAAAGTTGAAGACGTTGTGAACGTTGGCGACCGTGTGCTTGTTAAAACAATCAAGATTGATGAACGTGGCAGAGTTGACATGAAGTTGATTAAAAAACTTTAATATCAATTGACGGTTTTAATTTTACAACTTTAATTTTGGTTAGAATTGTCAAATTGAAATGAGATTTATTATTAATGATTACAAACAAAGTAAAAAATAAAAAATGGCTTGGTGAAAGCCATTTTTTTGTCTTTAAAATGTTAAATTGAAATGTTTGAAATATTCAATGAGTAGTGATTTTCAAACAGCAATTATTTAATAACTACATACCAAATTCATTTGTTGATTCTGTTTGGTCTGCAACATATTTATACATATATCTTTTAAGTTCAGGGATTGAGTCATAATATTCATTGAGTGCTGAATGAATATCAGCCCTTGTTGCACGAGCAAACACTGCTTTTGGATTGAAACGTCTAAAATAGTCTGCTGGGAAGTGTTTAAGTAATTCTGGATATTTGATGATGATATTGCCCATAAGAGATGAACAATTATCGGTTGCTGTGTAAATTTCATCTTTGGTCATATATGCAACAACTTTTGGTGCAACGTGAAGCACATTTTTCAAAGCAACATCACTGTGCGCAAGGGTGTAGCGCATATCTGGGCGAAGTTGAATGTACAATGAAGGGTCTGCTTTAAGTTCTTTTTTGATTTGGTCAAAATCTGTCATTGTTGAAATGTCTGATATGCCAGTGAAATATCTTGCATTTGATTTTAAGAACAATGGGTCATTAAAATATCCCTTTTCCATGAAGAAACCTTTATTTGCTGTCATAACACTGATTGGCAAACTTGCGCCAACGGCGGTTTGATACAAAACTTCAACAGGGCAATATTTCAAGAATATTGGGTTGATGTTGATTAATTCAATGTATAGTGAAACATAAATATAATCTCTTCTGCCTTTGCCAATTTTTTCGTATTTTAAGCAAGCTTCTTTCAAATAGTCCAAATTTGATTGATATTTTGCCATAACACGTTTAACATCTTCTTCATTTAGTTTTTCGCCATAATTTGTGTTAAAAGTTAAATCTAAATCGGCCAAAATGTGAGTCATAAGGTAATCTTTTAAGTCCATCAAAAGATTAACATTTTTGATTCTTGTTTTTTCAGATTCTAAATACTTATTTTGGATTTCTTGCCTTTTTGCTGCTTCTGCCAAACCTTCTGGAGAGTTTTTGTAAGCATCACGGCTTGTCAAATAAGACATGTGCCTTTCTTCGCTTGAAATTTGGTCAAGCCTTTGCCTTGAAATTTCTTGTCTTGTAATTCTGCGCATAACTACCACCTTTTTTCTTTAATAAATCTAACACAGAAGGTTAAAATTGTCAATATTAAACTGAAAAAATTGACTGCAAACTATTCATTTTAGGCATAGCAATTGAAAATATAAAATAAAGTAAAATATGAAAAAAAGTGTAATTATCACAAATTGTATCATTGTTGCCATGTTTATAACTTTGATTGGCTTGAGTTATAGCAATGCAGTGGCATTAAATGTGCAAGCAGATGCAAGGGTTGTTTATGCGGGAAACACAAGCCAAAATAAAGTGGCTTTTATGGTAAATGTTTATCATCATGAAGATTATGTTTTGGACATGCTTGACATTTTTGATGCTTTTAAGGTTAAAGCAACATTCTTTGTTGGTGGCAGTTGGGCTGTTAAAAATATTGATACCGTCAAGCAAATTTATGCACGTGGGTTTGAATTGGGCAATCATGGCTTTAACCACAAAGACCACGACAAACTGGCTTTAGAGGCCAATATGCAGGAAATTAAAGCCTGTCATGACCTTATAAAACTAAATTTAGGGGTCGAGATGAACCTTTTTGCACCACCAAGTGGAGCATATAACACAACGACAGTTGATTGCGCTGAAAACCTTGGCTATAAAACAATCATGTGGACACACGATACCATTGATTGGCGAGACCAAAATGCAGATGTTATATTTAAACGTGCAACAAAGGACCTTTCGAATGGAGATTTGATTTTGATGCATCCAACAGAAAAAACTGTAACAGCATTGACAAAAATCTTGTCCTATGCCATAAATAATGGCTTTGAACCAACAACAGTAAGCAGTTGCATCGCATAAATTTGTCGAAATCTAAACAAAAGCAAAAATCCTTTGCCTTTTTGCTTTTTTTGTTGTAAACTTTTACAAAGTAAAAGGGTGGCAAATGGCAATTTATAAATCATCATTTAACAAAAAGCCAGAAAAAAAGAGTGAAAAACCTCAAAAGGAACAAAAACTGGTTGAAAAGAAGCCAAAGGCAAAGTTGAAAATTAATCATGCACTTATTTGGTTAATTTTGTTTTTGGCAATTTTTGTTGCTTGTGTTTTGCCATCAAATTTTGTCAAAAACTTCATTTTGGGCGCAATTGGCTTAAGTATTTATCCAATTTGTGTGGTTGGAGTTTTCTTTTGTGCACTGAAATTGAGCAAAAAGAAGTTCATTGCAAAAAAGAAGTATATAACTTATCTTTCAATTGCTGTTGGCATTGTTTGGTTCATTTTCCATTTGATTTTAACTCATCGCCTTGATGCCAGCAATTATGGCACATTTTTGGCAGAAACATACAAGGCAAAAACCACAGCAGGTGGTGTGCTTTTCAGTTTGATAAGTTGGCCAATTGCAAAAGTTTTAACAACTGTTGGTGCGTATATTTTCAGTGCAATTGCCCTTGCAGTGTTTGTGGGATTGATAATTGATTATATCAACACAGAAAAAGAGTATGGCAAAGCAGAACAAAAAACTAAATTTGACTTTAAAAATATTGAAGAATTTGAATTTGATTTGCCAAGTGAAGAGCAACCTCAAAATAAGGAAGATGAAACAAAAAGGCTTGCAAAACGCCGTTTGGGGCTTGAAAAAGGTGAAACAACCATCATTTCAAGCAGTATGCCAACTGTCAATATAAATGAACGCAAACCAGAATCTCGTCCTATCAACAAAAGGGAGTATATTTTAACACCTATCGACCCAATTATACCGCCAGAAAATGATAAAGATATCTTTTTGGATAGCACTTTGGGCTATAAACGTCCACAAAAACAAGATGAAGTTCAAACAAGCAATCAAACTCAATCATACAATACAAACTCAAACGATTTTTCACAGAACAGTCAACCAAAAGAAGATGCCCCTGTTGAAATCAAACCAGTAAGAAGCATAATGGACGAATTGCTTGATGATGAGCCAGAACAAAATCAAACAAATAATGGTTATACAGAACCAAAATATGAGCAAGAAGATAATTCAAACAATGATGAATATGACGATTTGATTTTAGATGACGAAGATGATTTCAATGCAAGCGAGTATGAAGAATTGCAAGCAAAAGATAGTTCCGCTAGTCAATCATACAACCAAACACAACAAAATGATTATTCAAGCAATTACAATTCAAATTATCAAAACACACAACATTCACAAGAAGATGAATTGTCAAACATTGATGAAGAATATAAACCAGAAGAAAATTATCAAGGCGAAACCGAACAGTTCGAGCCAGAACAAAATCAAACTGCAACAACCGAACCTGTTCATGTTGAGCATGTCGATTTGGACAAGCAAGATTATGTTGATGAATTTCAATATAATCCACATAAAGACAATCTTGGCAGTACGGTTGAAACAGAAGTTGTTCGACCAAGTGTTGATATTTCTAAATTCCATTTGCCAAATACTGTTAAAAAGACTTTGGTTGAAGAACCTGAACAAATCAAGATTGACCAAATCAAACCAAAACAAGAGATTCCACCTTATGTTGCGCCACCAGTTGAATTACTCAATTATATAGACAATGCATACCATATCAGTGATGACGAATTGCAAGATAATATCGTGCGCCTTGAACAAGTGTTGGAAGACTTTAAAGTGCCAGCAAAAGTGAATAACGTTCAAGTTGGTCCAGCCGTTACAAGATATGAACTCACAATGCCTCGTGGTATATCTGTTAATAAGATTGCTCAAATGGCAGACGATATTGCAATGACACTTGCTTCAAATGGTTCAATCCGTGTTGAAGCACCAATACCAGGCAAAAATTCGGTTGGTATTGAAGTGCCAAATGCTCAAGTTAGTGCAGTAAGCTTGCGTGAACTTATTGATAGCGAACAATTCCGTCAACGTGCAAACCCACTTTCATTTGTATTGGGTAAAGATATCAACGGAGACATCAACTTCTGTAACCTTGACAAAATGCCTCACGTGCTTGTTGCAGGTAGCACAGGCAGTGGTAAATCTGTTTGCCTTAACACAATGATTCTTTCAATGTGCTACAAGGCAGGGCCACAAGATTTGCGCTTGATTTTGGTTGACCCAAAAACTGTTGAATTTACACAATATAATGGCTTGCCACACCTTTTGTTGCCAGAAGTTATCACTGGCAAAGAAATGACAATCAATGCACTTGATTGGGCTATTAAAGAAATGGAACGCCGTTATGCATTATTTGCAAAACATCGTGTTGTAAATATTAACGAATATAACAAACTTGATATTGTCAAAAACAAAGTGGAAGAAAAAATTCCATACATCGTCATTGTTGTGGACGAACTTGCAGACCTTATGCTTGAAGCAAAACGAGAAATTGAAGATAGAATTGCCAAATTGGCTGCAAAAGCACGTGCTGCAGGTATCCACCTTGTGCTTGCAACTCAACGTCCATCTGTTGATGTTATCACTGGTACAGTCAAAGCAAACTTGCCTTCACGTATTGCATTTGCTCTCACAAACTATATGGATAGCAAAACCGTGCTTGACGGTGGTGGTGCAGAAAAATTGCTTGGCAAAGGCGATATGTTGTTTAAACCTCTTGATAAACCTGAACCAAAACGTATTCAGGGTGCGTTTGTGTCAAATACAGAGATTGCAAACATTGTAGAATTTATCAAACAACACAACCCACCTGTTTATGACGAAGACACTGGCAGAACAATCAAAAACCCTCATCAAGCAGAAAGAAATAATGCCGATAGTGTCAGCCCAAGAGAAATGGAATTTGACCCAGTGCTTAAAGATGCACTAAAAATATTTATTCAAAACAAACAGGCAAGTGGTAGCATGATTTCAAGACGTTATTCTGTTGGCTTTAACCGTGCGGGCAGGATTATGGATCAAATGGAACGTGCTGGCTTCATTGGACCACAAGAAGGTAGCAAACCTCGTCAAGTACTTATCACCATGGACGAATATAACGCAATTTTTGGTGATGATGAAGATTAGTTGTTTAACCAAAACAATTTAAATAACATAAAAATCATTATGGTTGCAGATGCTCATAATGATTTTTTAACGGCAGTCAAGGATAAGGCTGAACGTGAACAAATAGTAAAAGATTTTGTTAAAAACGGCGTCAAGGTTTTAAGTTGTGCCGTGTTTACAACTGAACAACATTTAAAAATTGAAGATATTGAAAGTTTTGATAAAGAAATAAAAGAATATAACAAAAAATATAATTGCAACTTTTTGCTTTCTATTGAAGATATTGGTTTTGTAAAGTCCAAGTCAGATTTGGATAGATTGATAAAATTGAAACCCATTTCTGTGACACTCACTTGGAATTTTAACAATCAGTTTGCGGGCGGGGCTCAAGACAATGGTGGATTTACAAAACTTGGCAAATCGGTTGTTAAAATTTTGGAGCAAAACAACATTTTGGTTGACACTGCACATTTAAACAAGAAATCATTTTGGCAATTTGTTAAAATAAGTTCAAAGCCAATTTATTGTTCACATTCAAATGTATTTTCACTTTGCAAACATAAAAGAAATTTAACAAACAAACAAATTGAAAAGATTGTTGAAACTAATGGTTTTTTAGGGCTTACACTTTATCAAGATTTTGTTTCAAATGGACAAATCAAAGCCGAACATATTGCAAAACAATTTGCCTATTTATCAAACAAACATGGTTCAAAAAACTTTGGGTTTGGCACAGATTTCTTTGGGAGCGATAGAGACAAATTTCCAAAAGATATAACATCTTATGCTGATTTTAAGCATATTGAAAATGCTTTAAAAATCATCAAATTTACAGGCAAAACAATTGCTTATATCACACATAAAAATTACATATATTTTTTGCAAGCCCAGGGCATTGACTTAAAAAATTTTAAAGGTTAAAATGCTTGCATGGAAATAATGAATGGAAAAGAAGTTTCAACAATCATCAAAAAAATGATTGCAAACAAAGTTAATCAAAATTATATTTTAAAGGGCAAAAAAGTGCCAACTTTGGCATGTGTTTTAGTGGGGGACAACCCAGCAAGCAAAGTGTATGTTGCAAACAAAGAAAAAGCATGTGCAATGGTTGGTTTTAATTCAATTGTAAAACATTTGCCAGAAGATGCTTCACAGCAACAGGTTGCAGAAGCAATCACAAGTCTTAATCAAGATAAAGATGTGTCAGGTATCCTTTTGCAGTTGCCATTGCCAAAACATTTAGATGAAGATTATCTTGTCAACCTGATTTCCCCATCAAAAGATGTTGATAGTTTGACTGATTTAAACCTTGGTCGCCTTTTTGCAGGCAAGCACATTGTTGCACCTTGCACTGCAATTGGCATTATAGATTTGCTTGATAATTATCAAATTCCAATTCAAGGTAAACGTGCAGTGGTTATAGGTAGAAGCTTGCTTGTTGGCAAATCTGTGGCAAATTTGTTGGAACAGCGAAATGCAACAGTAACCGTTTGCCATTCTAAAACAGAAAACTTAAAAGACATCAGTCGTCAAGCAGATATTTTAATAGTTGCAATTGGCAAGCCAAACTTTGTAACAGCTGATATGGTTAAAGATGATGCGGTTGTTATTGATGTTGGCATCAATCGTTTGGCAACTGGTTTGGTTGGAGATGTGGATTTTGCAAATGTTAAAGATAAAACATCATACATCACACCAGTGCCAGGTGGAGTTGGCCCTATGACGATTGCTGAATTGATGCAAAACACATTAACCTTGCATGAATTGATGTAATAATAAACATAAAAAAATACTGACACATAATCAGTATTTTTTCATCTAGTTTTGAGTGTCTGTTACAAAAAAAACATATTAAAATTTTCATGTTATTTGATTTTTATCTTTTTTGTTTTTTCCACAGGCGGAAATTATAGTTTGATAAAACCAACAAACAATTCCACCAATCAAAACACTTATTGTGTTGAATATCACATCTGAAAACTGCACAGACCTTGGCACAGGCAAAATAAATTGGCTGATTTCCACAAATAATCCACAAATAAGGCCAACAATAAGCAAGGTGGGTAATTTTTTTAGCCATAATAATTTATCGGTTTTTATCCAAACCATCACGCCAACAGGGATAAACATGATTAGGTTGATGCAGATATCAAAAGTTGTTAAATTTTTAAATGTCCAACTTATTTGTTTATTTGCCCAGCCAGTTGAAAAATCAAAACTTATATTTACAAATTGTTTGCTTACGTCCACTTGTGCCCAAACACCAACAAGCAAAACGCAAGCATATATGGCAAATAAGCACCATAATGTTATATTTTTAGCCCTTTTGTTTTTGATTAGCAATAAAAATATTGGCAGAACAAAATATGCCAACAAAGCGATAATCAAAACAAATGTTGTGTTAAGTTTCATTTATATCCTTAATTTTATGATACACATTTTTAACCATGGTTGTCAAATGAGTTGATTTCTGGTGAAGAAAAAAACAAATCAAAAATTTGTGCATTTGTTTGGTGCGGTCAACAGGTGTGTAGAGTTAAAAAAATTGCTCTAATAGGCATTTTAGTGGAACAAAGGGAGCAACTGGCAAAAAGTCAGCGGTTGTTTTGAAATAAAAAACAACCCGACTAAAAGCCGAGTTGAGACGATGCGTAAGTACTACAAAATCTCGTTTTTCGGGCGATTTTCGAAAATGTGTCGGACGATAAGTACTTTTACAATTCGGCAATTATTTGAAAGAGTTCTGCATTTTGTTCTTTTGACCATAATCCGAATTGTTCGTTGTAACTAGTGAACAAGCAATCATCCGTATAAAGTGGATAGTCTTTACAAGAAGACTTAAATCTCTTTAATAACGCTAAATAAACATTTTTATCATCTATTACAACATTGTGGCAAGCCCTTCTCCATGCTTGGTTTGTTATCCAACCACTATATAAATCATTCAATTCAGGCACTATAAAATTAACCACACCTCCTACACCAACTGCTTCAAAGATATTGCGATCCTCAGCAGGGTATTCACAAATAAGAATATGTAAAAATAGATGTTCTAGATAATCGCAATAAACTATATTTTGTGCCAATTGCCATTCATAGGGATTATTCATTGCATATTCCCTCGTAGACAACATGATCGCATGATCTTCAAACTTGTGATGAGCCAATAATCCCTCTTTCGTGCGCGTTACTTTTGGGTTTTTATTCCATGATTTTGTCATGTAGGCACATAATCCGACACCATATTTTTTTTGTAAATAATCACAATATTCTAAGTAAGTAAGATTTTTAATTTTCTCATACTCAATCAAATTCATAAATCAATATTATCCCCCTAATTCTTATTTAGCAACAAATCACATTAGAAATACAACTATTCCTCAACTGACTAACCATATTATAGCACATTTCTATACATATGTAAAGAGCGAGGTGTACCTTTTAAGTAACACCTTATACTTGAACATTTTTCACAAAAATTGATACAATCGTATTAGCTTCAAGTCCTACAGGAAGGTGCTTTTTGTCCGACTAACTTCTATTGTGAATTAGTGCTTTTTTGGGCATAACAAAAGACTGGGTAACGGTTGCTCCGCTACTCGGTCTACAAATTTATCAATAAAAATGTTCAATTATAGGCAAAAAAGTCCTTAAAAATGCAAAAATGATGGTCTATAAGAAAAGACTTATAGACCATCATACTTGGTGCGGATAACAGGACTTGAACCTGCAAGAATGTTACTTCACAAGATCCTTAGTCTTGCGCGTCTGCCAATTCCGCCATATCCGCATGATTGAGATTATAATGATATTTGTCACATATTTAAATTTTGGCGCAAGACCAATTAGGGCTCCCACAAACGCGACAGGGTTTGAAGGGAAAAGGAACAGTCAACCAAAAGAGCAAATTTGTGAGCGAATGTGAACAAATTGATTAAAGGGTGCACTGTGACGCGCGCGTCTGCCAATTCCGCCATATCCGCATGATATCATAATATGTTGAAAACTTATTCCAACGATTTAAAAGATAGCACATTTTTTAAGACATGTCAAGATATTCAAGTTGTTTTGATATTTAAATTTAAATTTTATTTTTAATTAAGACATTAATTAGATAAAATATATAACAAATACTGACTAAAAAACATATAAAAAAATTGTTAAATTAAATAAATGTTAAAATTTAGTTGTTAAATTTGGATTTGTTTTGTATAATAAACAAACGGAGAAAATATGGAAAAATTTCATTGCATTATAGACACAGACCCAGGGGTTGATGACTCAGCAGCACTTGCTTTAAGCTTGTATGATGAAAAGATAGTGATTGATTTAATCACAACTGTTTCAGGCAATTTAGACTTACAATCTGTGACTAGGAATGCCTTGCATGTTTTGGAAAAATTTAAACGAACAGATATCCCAGTTGCCATGGGTGCCGTTAAACCAATGGAAAGGGAAAGTAAAGATGCAAAATTTATCCACCAAGCGGAAGGCATGGGCGGATATCATCCACCAAAAACAGTTAAAACCAAGCCTATTGAAAAGCCTGCAGTGGAAGCAATGTATGAAGTTATCAACAATCATGCTGGTGATATAAACATAATCATGTTGGGGCCACAAACAAATGTGGCATATCTCATCAAGCAACACCCAGATGTTGTAAATAAAATTAGACACATTTATTGTGAGGGTTGTTCACCTTATGGCTGGAAAAGTGAAAAGAGATGGATAGAATATATTTCATTCAATGCATCGAGTGACCCTGAAGCATTTGATATCGTAATGAAAAGTGGCATACCAATCACAATTGTCCCTTCAAGAATGGGTAGAGAATTGGCAAATTTCACTGAACAAGAAGTTTATGAAATTGGCAAAATCAATGATGTGGGCAGATTTATTTGTGAAATGTATTCTGGCTATTGGGAACCAGGTTATCAAGATAGAAGAATTGCAACAAATGATACCTGTGCATTATTAAATTTGCGTTATCCAAAATTGTTTAAGACCATACCGGTTGATATTGAAATTGACACTGAAAAAATGCCAGGCAAAACAGTTATGACAAAAAATCGTCATAGCCATATTAAACTGGTTACAAAAATAAATAAAAAGAAAATGCACAAACTTTATTTTGAAGCGGTTAAAAAATTGGATAGGTTTAAATTTTATAGAAAGCCTGCAAAAACAAAATAGGATTTTAAAAGTTCGTCAAAGCATATTGCTTGGCGAATTTTTTATTGTGCTAAACAAAAACGAATTTTGAGCAACAGTGAAACAAATCGGTTTATTTCAACATAAAACACACCACAAAAGGATAAATTATAAACTCATAAACGGCTGAGTTTTAAATTTAAAAGGCATAAATTAAAATAAAAAATAGCACACATTTTGTTAAAATTGAAAATCTTAATCTATTTTATTGCTTGGAAAAATAAAATTTGTTATAATTTTAATGATTAGGTAGGAGATTTTATGAATTTACCAAACAAATTGACAATGTTACGCATCATATTGATACCTTTTATGATGTTTTTCTATCTTGCAGATTTTATTCCTTATGGTATAGGCAAAATTATTGCTATAGCAATTTTTATTATCGCTTCTTTAACAGATTTATTAGATGGCAAAATCGCACGCAAACGCAACCTTGTCACTGATCTTGGCAAATTCCTTGACCCTATTGCGGACAAACTTTTAACAGCAACTGCATTTTTGCTTATCATGGCAGACGGCACAATCCCAGCACCATGGGGTGTTATTGTGGTTGCAATCATCATTGCACGTGAATATACTGTCAGTGCATTAAGGCAAATTGCTGCAACAAAAGGTATTGTTTTGGCTGCTGACATGTGGGGCAAAATCAAAACAGTGGTTCAAATGATTGCTTTGCCAATGAGCATGCTTGTTGCATATCTCAAGATATGTGGCTTTGCTTCAGCAACAGTGGTGTTAGTGTTTGCAATTATAAGCTATGTGCTTATCGGTTTTGCAACTTTGCTTACAGTTATGTCAGGCATACACTATTTGGTTAAAAATCGTGAATGTTTTAAAGATAAAACCGCTGAAACAAAAACTGAAAATAAATAATATTAAACTCAAATTTGTCGAACAAATGTTTGACAAATTCTTTTTTTAGATTTATAATGCTTTTAAATTTGGAGGTTATATGGACGAGAAAAAGCAGTCTAAAACCAGCATAATTTTAGATGCCGTTTGTGGCATACTTATGATTTTGTGCACACTTGTGTATCTCATGATTGGATTTATTGCACATATTTGGCATCCAACATGGGTTATTTTTGTGGCAGGTGGAATTGTGTGTGCAATCATTGGTATTATTAAAGATACTGTTGAAAAATTGAAATCACAAGACGACCAAAATAAAATGGATTAATATTTTAAGGAGTATTTATGACAGAAGATAGAAAAAAATCTTTAGAGGCAGCAATTGCTCAAATTGAAAAAACTTACGGCAAAGGTTCAATTATAAAGATGGACGAAACCAATTATGGCGACGGCATTGAAGTTATACCTACAGGTTGTTTGCCTCTTGATATGGCTTTGGGTGTTGGCGGTTTGCCAAGGGGCAGAATTGTTGAAATTTATGGCCCAGAAAGTAGTGGTAAAACAACAGTTGCATTGCATGTGGTTGCGGAAGCACAACGCATGGGCGGAACAGCGGCTTTTATTGATGCTGAACATGCACTTGACCCTATTTACGCATCAAAATTGGGTGTTGACATTGGCTCAATGTATGTTTCACAACCAGACACTGGCGAACAAGCACTTGAAATCACTGAACAACTTGTGCGCAGTGGTGGTGTTGATATTGTGGTTATCGACTCAGTTGCAGCCCTTACCCCAAAAGCAGAAATTGACGGCGAAATGGGCGATAGTTTTATCGGTTTACAAGCACGTTTGATGAGCCAAGCATTGCGTAAACTCACAGGTGTTACAGCAAAAAGCAAAACTCTTGTTATTTTCATCAACCAATTGCGTGAAAAAGTTGGTGTTATGTTTGGCAATCCTGAAACAACACCAGGTGGCAAGGCGCTTAAATTCTATTCATCAGTCCGCCTTGATGTAAGGAAAGTTGATACAATCAAAAACGGACAAGATATGATAGGTTCACGCACACGTGTTAAAGTTGTTAAAAACAAAGTTGCTCCACCTTTCAAAACAGCAGAATTTGATATTATGTATGGCGAAGGTATTTCAATCCTTGGTTGCTTGATTGATGCTGCAATTGAAACAGAAGTTGTTGAAAAATCTGGCAGTTGGTTCAGTTATAAAGGCGATAAAATTGGTCAAGGTAAAGAGAATGTTAAAGCATATCTCACATCTCATCCAGAAATTGCTGATGAAATCAATGCCGAAGTTAGAGAAAAACTTTCAAATAAATAGCCTTAAAAAATGCTGCAAAACTTGTTTTTAAATTGATTGCTTTGTTTAAATGGCAACAAAAAATTGTAGGATAAAAAAGGGTTCTGTTTATATTAATTACATCAAATAATTACACTTAAATGTATTTTAAAAATACACATTCAAAAGACTATGTTACAAACTTTAAATATTGAAAACGTTGCGCTGGTTGATAGTGCAACACTAAATTTTGACGGTAAACTCAATGTTATCAGTGGCGAAACTGGTGCGGGCAAAAGCATCATGCTTGATGCATTGAGTTTTGTTTTTGGTGGGCGCAGTGACAAATCTCTTATTCGCACTGGGCAAAACAAAATGAAGGTGGAAGCAATTTTCACCGGTCTTTCAAAATCGCACATAGATTATATAAAAAATGAATTAGATATTGAGTGTGGCGAAGAAATGTTTTTGTCACGTGAACTTGATTTAAACGGCAAAAATGTGTGCAAAATCAATGGCGAACTTGTGCCAGTTGCAATGGTTAAAAAGATATGCCAAAAATTGGTTGATATCCATGGGCAGAGTGAGCATTTGGCAATTTTGGATAACGATTATCAACTTAAAATCATTGACCTTTTCAGCAAATCGGCAAATGAATATTTGGATAGGATAAATCAGCATATTGATTCTATCCGAGAGATTGATGCAAAAATCAAGTCGCTTGGTGGCAACGAGCAAGAAAAGCAAAACTTGATTGATTTATATACCTATCAAATACAAGAAATAACCAACGCAAACATTAAAGAAGGCGAATTTGAATCATTGTCAGAAGAAAAGAAAGCCATGCAACAGTTTGAAAAAATCAACGATAATTTAAACGAGTATCTGTCAGCTTGCTATAAGAATGCTTATGCAAATTCAGCAGAGGAAAGCCTTGAACAGGGTGCAAAATTGCTGGATAATCTATCCAACTTTGGCGACAAATATTTGTCACTTGCTGATAGGTTAAAAAGCATAGCACTTGAATTGGAAGATATCAATGAAACAGTTTTAGATATTAGGAACAACAATGTTTTTGACCAAGAAAAATTTGATTTTATTGATTCTCGCCTAGATTTGATAAAAGCCTTATTCCGTAAATATGGTGGCAATTATCAAAACATGGTTGAATATTTGAACAAAACTCAAGATAATCTTTTCAATTTAACCAACGGTGCCGAGTTGTATCAACAATTACAATCACAACGTGAACAAATTGTTGAAAAAATCATTACAGAGCAAAATCAACTTACTGTTTTAAGGCAAAAAACTGCCAAAGTTTTGTGCAAAAAGATGCAAGATGAGTTGCACTCATTGGGTATGCCTAACGCAACACTTGATATCAAATTTGAAAAAATTGCTGAACCTTATAGTTCAACAGGTGTAGATAGGGTTGAATTTATGTTCAGTTCTAACTTGGGTTTTGAATTAAAAGAACTCAACAAAGTTGTGTCTGGCGGTGAAATGAGCCGTGTAATGTTGGCTTATAAAATTGTTGTTAGCGAGGTTGACGATATTCAAACAATCGTGTTTGATGAAGTTGATAGCGGTTTAAGTGGTAACATCGCAATGGTTGTGGCGGAATATATGGCTCGATTGGGCAAGTTTAAGCAAATCATTGCAGTGTCACATTTGCCACAAATATGTGCGATGGCAGGCCACAATTTAAAGGTGGAAAAACATTCAGCAAACGGAACAACAAAAACACAAGCTTCAGTTTTAACAGGCGACAGTTTGTATCAAGAAATCGCAAGATTGATGGGCGTTGCAAACAAAACAGACAGCAAAGTTGCATTAGAATTGAAAGAAAAATGCAATGATTATAAAAATAATTTGTAAAAATGCCGTTTTTGTTTGACTAAAAGCAAACCAAAGGGCTAAACTAACAATAATGAAATTAGGGGTATCTTCAACTCTCCAAAAGCATAGGGGGGGGGGTAAGTTATTTGCAAAGGTAACAGTTATTTTTGTTGCCATTCTTTTGGGCGTTGGCTTAACTTACGCCTACTTTACCGCTCGAGCATCTAGTGCTGGAGAGTTATTTTTTGCAAATATATGTGCAGATTTTGTAACCAGTGATGACCAAGTTTACACCACAGATTTGTTCAATCAGCAGTTAGGCAAAATCAAGCCAGGGGATAACTTTAAAATAAACACAATCTACCTAAAAAACACAGGGGAATATGATGTATATGCCTTGCTAGAAGTTACATTCAATGCTTTCAAATCTGGTAGCACAACAGCAAGTTACACCAGTTCAACATGGTATAATTTGTCAGGTGTTGAACTCATAGGGGATAAAACCAAAACAACAGTTGAAGCAACCCTTGTAAAAATGAACACCAAAACAATCACAACAATCAACTTAACCGTGCCAGAAGAATTGGATAATGAATATAAATCAGGCACAGCAACATTAAATATAAAAGCGCATGTAATACAATCACTTTTGCAAGCGGAAACAGGAGTCAGCACAGCAGTAACCGCTAGCAGATTGATATATCAAAATAAAGATAATGCAGACGTTGAGCATACAGTATATATCCGCCCAAACGGTGGCACATACAACAACACGACCAAAACCACCACAATCAGCCAAGACCGAGGCACAACAATAACACTTTCAACCCCAACAAGGGAAGGCTATACATTTAAAAGTTGGTCATTCACAGGTGACGGAAGCCTAAACGGTTCAACATACACATTTGGCAAATCAGTTGGCAGTATAACCGCAGAATGGCAAGCCAACACATACACAGTGACATTTGATGCAAATGGTGGGGAAATGAATGATTGGAATGGCAATTTATTCTCTGCCAAAGACTTTGTAAAATGGCAAAACGATTTAAACAATTCAAATGGCAATATAAGTTTGACTGATGATGGAATAATTAAAGATATTTATGTCGGACGTGTTTGTAATGCATCTGATAAACCATATTATTATAGTCTAAACACAAAACCAAACACGCAATATACATTCTCATGTTTGTTAAAAAACACTCAAAAAAGGTCTGATTTATCAGATGATGCTCAATTGGGAACTATACGTTTGTGCTATTCTGACGGAAGTTACACAGAAACAAGTTTTTATAATAAAGAAACTGATTGGGTAAAAAAGACAGTTGTATCCAAATCTGGCAAAAATTTAACAACATTATGTTTTATGTGGGATAACTGGTATCATATAGATTTAAAAGAAGTTGTTTTAAATGAAGGCACAACCACAAATGAATTTAAGGGTTATAAAGACCAAAAAGCAATAGAATATGATTCAACTTATGGCACACTGCCAACTCCAACCAGAGAGGGCTATACATTCAATGGTTGGCTTGGTGCATCTGATATTATAGATTTAAGTATGTGGAGATTGCATAATGGGGCAACTTATGACGAATTAACTGGTATTATTTATTTGCCAGAAGAAAACTCCTATGCATCATCTCCACTTATACCTGTCAATAATTTAAAATCAATTTATTTATATACACTCGCAAGCAGTGATTATAGCGATGCGCTATGTTATCTCACAACAAATTATTACAATGCGTCAGAGCAACAATATTCAGGAAATGGTAGCTCTCTAAAATTTGCCGATGATGGCATTGGGGTTAGTGAATGGGGTTGGCAAAGGCATTTATGGGGGCCGACAAATCAATTGTTGCAACAAGACTGTTATTATTTGCAGATAAATTTGCGCAGACATAGCACTTATGCCACTCAACCATATTCAATTAGAAATGTTCAATTATCAACATCGGGTACACTTACAAAAACTTATGTCACATCATCAACAGAGATGACAACAGCACATAACCATGCTTTGGTTGCTGATTGGACAAAAAATACAAGCACACAAAGTGAAGGACAATCAAACGTTGAAGCATTGGCAAACAATGTTGATATGTATTTTGAAGATAAAAAGCAATATGTAAAATAAAGTGAACACATAGGTGTTGTTAGTTCAAAAACAAGCCTGTTTGTTTAGTAAATGCAAATAGATTTGATTTATTGTTGAACAGAATAGCAAAACAAAAAAACCACCAGTTCGGTGGTTTTTTTAACAAATGTAGATTTCTAATTTATTGTTAAAAATCTTATTACTTTTTATTTTCTTCTTTTTCGATAGTTATTGCGGACACTGGGCAAAATTGTTCACAACTGCCACATTTGATACATTTCTTTGGATTGATTTCTGCTTTGCCATCAACAAACTTAATTGCTCCAACAGGGCAAATTGAAATGCAAGCACCACATGAAATGCACTTTGATTTGTCAACCATAATTTTCTCCTTTAATATATATGTCAAACCCCTAAAAATTGTTAGTTTGAAGTTTTGCAATTATCTTGGCACATAAATCAAATTGCAAGATAATTCTAGCACTTATGGGCAATTTTGTCAATGTTTTCCGCACGTTTACAAAATTTGGTAGATAATGTATAAAATACACAATATATTGCGCAATTTTGTTGAAATTTGTTGGCAAAAAACAAATCTATACCAGCAAAACCATGATTTTGCACAGCAAAAATGCAAAACTTAAAATCAAATAAATGGTTGCAAAAATCTTACGATATTTTCTTTTTGTTTGATAAAAATTTTTGATGACATTTTTGATTTAAAACCACAAATTGTTTGCGATTTGGTTAATTTGTACTGCAAAAATTATTTTTATAAAATAATTAAATGATTTGGAAAATTTTTGATATTTGGGTACAATAAAAGTATGAAATACGATGTGGTGATTATTGGTGGTGGTCCAGCAGGGCTTTCTGCTGGCATTTTTACATGCCGTGCTGGGCTTAAAACTTTGTGCTTGGAAAAGTTGGGCGTTGGCGGTCAGGCGTCAATCTCGCCAGAAATATCCAACTATCCCGGTTTGGGTCAAATCTCTGGTTTTGATTTAGGGCAAAAGATTGCAGAAGACGCAACAAAAACTGGCTTGCAAATTGAATACGAAACAGTTGAAAAATTGTCACAAACAAAAACTGGTTTTAGCATAAAAACAAAACACAACAACTATTTGGCAAAAAAAGTGATTTTGGCATCTGGTGCAAAGGTTAGACATTTGGGTGTTGAAAACGAACAGAATCTTATTGGCCGTGGTGTAAGTTATTGTGCAAGTTGTGACGGAGCGTTTTTCAAAGATAAAACTGTTGCAGTTGTCGGTGGTGGGAACACTGCTATTGGCGATGTGCTTTATTTATCTCGCCTTGCAAAAACTGTTTATCTTTTGCACAGAAGGGACCAGTTTAGAGCAAACAAAGTTGATGTTGAAAAGGTTAAAAAACTTAAAAACGTAAAAATAATTACACCTGCCACTGTTGAAAAACTGAACGGCAAAAATCGACTTGAAAGTTTGACATTAAATTGCAACGGACAACCAAAAACAATAAAAGTGGACGGACTTTTTGTTGCGATTGGCTACGAACCAGATTTATCCTTTGTTGATATAGATATCAAAAAGGACAAAAACGGTTATGTTTTAGTTGACGAAAACAAGCAAACAAGTGTAAAATATTTGTATGCTTGCGGGGATATTACCAGCAAAAAATTTAAACAAATAATAACTGCTTGCGCCGATGGGGCTATTGCGGGCAACAGTTGTGTTGGGGAATAATGAAGAAAAACGCATTTAGGTTTATATTAAGTTTTGCAGTGGCTATTTTATCACTGCTTGTTTGTCTGCCAAAAAATTCAGTTTGGGCGGTAACTGTTGCACAAGACCAAGCAACATGCTACATGATTGACACTGGTGGCAACACTTATCAAACAAACATTGATGCTGGTTCAGCAACTGGTTATGGCGAATATTTATTGGGGGATACAAATATTGAACCAATCAAAGCCAGCGCAAAAACAGGGTTCTATGTTGCGGGTTGGCAAATCAGTTTTACTGAAGTTGTTTCAGCCGACTACCAAGTTACAAGGAAAATTGCTGGGCAGACAATTGCCGATAACACCGCAATTTATCAAGAATCAAGTTTTGCAATTAGTTATGAAACTGAAGACGGACAATCTTTTGATGTAAACTATACAATTTCCCAATCAGATTTGGACAATGACGGCTATTTTGAACAATCAATTTTGTCAACCAGCCAAATTGTTGAAAATATAAAAGTAAATCCAGTTTATGATTACATATACACAAATGTTGATACAACCGATTTTGTTGCACTTTCAAATTTGGGCGAGTATCAAACAATTTCAAACATTTTTGGGAACACCGATTTGGTGTATTTGACAAGTTCAACTGAAGAAGCAGTTACAGTTTATCACAATGCCTACCTTAAAACTGACGGAAAATATTTCTATTTTGGCGATGTCTATGCTGACGGCGACAATTATTACACTTTGAACGAAAGGTCTCCAAAAGTTGATGACGGCAAAATCACAATGCAAGTGCCGGTTCAAAAAGGCAGATATCGCCTTAACCAACAAGTTGAATATAGTGCTGATATTGATGTGAACACTGATTTCAATTTAGGGCACAACATTGACATCGTTGGTGTGGGCTTAACCTTGGACGGAGAAACAACACAAATTTTGAAGTCTGGCGAAAACAATTTTAGTTTAACACAAGACCAATATTTGCGTTCAACAAACATTCAAATCAATTTTGTTGTAACTGAAAACAAAAGCCATTTGGCAGAATTGTCAGTTGATTATGACAAACTTTACATTGCAACAGTTACACCAACAATCAGTGGCGCAACAGCAGGCGAAAATGAAGAACTTTTGCTTAATGCTTTGACAATTGAAAAAACCGCATATTTCTCACAAATTGAAGAAAAGAAAAGATATTTTGTAAAAGACCCTGTATCAGGCACAAATGCAGTTGGTTTTAAATTGACAGCAAACCAAAAAATCGTTTATCAGGGTTATGAATACTATGATTTTGAAAGTTTGAGTTCAACCAACAGTGCAGTGCAATCAAGCATCAACAAAAACAACTTGAATTTAACAAAAGCAATTGATACTGATTTTGAATTGGTTGTGAATTACACTCCAATTTTATATAGTGTTGATTTTAAATTTGTTTTGTATGATACAGCAACCAAAAAATTCATGGCGCTTGACGGAGACTATTTTGTTGAAAACTCTCTTAAACTTGAACGTGGACAAACTTCTAGCGAAATATCCAAAACAACAGTTTCAAACAATGTGGGCTACAACTTCTTTGGTTTTGTTGATGAACAATACACTTCAAATTTGACAGTTAATGATGGCACAACAATTAACACAACAATTCAAGTTACAATCAACCAAATATATCCAACAAACAAAACCATTTTGATGTTGTTTGTTGAAAAAGAATATCAAATCAAGTTCAACAACTTAAACAACATAAATTTAAACAATGGTGTAAAAGATGTTTATCCAATCAACAATCTTGCAATGAATGTGAATAGGGCTGATAATATTTCAACAGTTTCCATTGATGACCTTAATGCAGGCAACATTGACCGTACTTTTGCAAAAACTGTTAAGATTGGCGACAAATTAACAATTGTTGCCTCAATCAACAAAGGCTTTAAACTTTTGGGCTTTGGCTTAAATAATGGCGCAAAGGCTTTTGATGGCACAAGTTTTGACTTGACTTTGACACAAACTTTGCTTGCAAATTATGACAATGCAAACACAGATATAATTGATATTTTCGATTTTGAAGAGTTTGAAAAATACACTTTAACTTACACCTTAAATGGCGATATTGGCACGGGCGAAAACAAAGTGCTTATGGCAGACATTAGTGTTGAGTACAACGGCACAGTTTATGACAAATCCAACACAACTGATGATATAACTTATGTTGAATTGGGTGGCGAAAAAGCACAAATTATCATTTCCAACTTAAAGCTTTATGAAAAAGTTAAATTGATAAGCCGTGCAAAAAGCATAAACAACGATAATAACGAACCATATTTCTTGTTTAACCGTTATACTGAAAATTTTCAAACCAATTTTACATTGGTTGAAACTGACCCACCAGCAATGCTTTATACAGTTCAAAAAGATATTGAAATTTTTGTTGTATATTCTTTGCCAGGTTTAAAACTTCAACTTTCCATTGATGACGGAACAGCATACGATTTAAGCCAAAACTTGCAACAAGGCACAACTTATTTGACAGATGCTGACGGCAATCGTGTTGATTTTGAAACCACAGACCTTCAACCTTCAAAAAGATATACTCTCACTTTGAACAATGCTTTCAATTTTGGTTTTGAATTGTTTGGATATAACTATAATGGAACAGTTAATTTGGCATCAAGTTTGGCAGACCCTTACACATTCGAATTTACAACATTAAGCACAACACAAATTCACTACATTGTGATTTTAACAAAACAAGTTAAATTCAAATTGAATGTGAATTATGCTTATGATATTGAGCAAACTCCAGTTTTAAAACAATCATTTGAAGATATCACAGTTTCCAATTTACATCTGGAATTTGAAACAGATGAAGGCTACTATGTTTCTCAAACATATTTTGTAAATGCTTTGGGCAATAAAACAAGATATGAAGCAGCAGAATGTGACAACAATTATGCTTTCAGTTCTTACATATACGATTTCACAGCCAGCGAACTTGAACAATTGATTGGTGCGTATGGCGTGATTGTTGACGATGTGACAAATTTGAACATGCTTGTAATTTATAGTTTGCATGTCTATAAGGTTAAAGTGAGTTACAGTCTGGTTACATCAAAAGGTGTGTATGACAACCGTGTAAATTTCCCAGCAATAACAATGACCGCTAATGGCGACAAAGTTTTGTATATTGATGACGCTGGTTCAAGGACATTCTACAATATTCCTTATGGTGCAAATGTTATCTTAACGGCAGATGAAAATAACGAAGAGGGTATGTCTGCTTATGGTTGGATTTATGATGTTCAACCAGGTTTTAGTTCAAATTTAACACAACTTACAATTCAAAAATTAACAGCAGACCAAAATTTAGAATACAAATTGAATTATAATGTTTATATTGTAAAAATTGAGCAAACAGGCAACACAAAACAACCAATTGTTGTCATTACAGACCCTTCAACAGGTAAAGCAGTTGATAAAATTTCACGTTTTGACAGCCTTTCAATAGATATGAATGCTGATAGACAAAATGGCTGGCGATTTGTGAATATGTATTATTATAAAAATCAATATGTTGTTTATGACTATAATGAAGCGAATTTTGCAACCAAAGAATTGTATATAATGGAAAATGGTCAATATGTTTTAAACACTCAAGGGTACGATTCAAATCTTACATATTACACAAAAGAAAAAGTTCAAGTAGATTTTTCAGCATTTGTAAAATACGATTACAACGAAACAAGTTGGAAAAACGAATATAAAAATTTGTTTGTTTTGGTTGCTGGGGAATATAAACGTAATGATTCAAGCATTTATGACGATTCAAGAGAGTATTATTCTTACGAACAAACCATTTTTGAAGATATCAATTTCCAAGCAGGCAACTATCTTGCTGAAGTTGATGAAAACAAAGTTTATTCAATAACCTTCTATGTATATTACGATTACATTGACATTTCACTCAACATTCAAGCAAGTGTTAGTGGAACAAACAATTTGAAGCGTGGCGACTTGTCAGTGTTGCCAATTGATTATGCTGATTTAACATTCAGTGTTGTTAGCAATTTAAGTCAAGAAAAGTTGTTGGAAAAGCCATATTCAGTAACAATTAACGACAACCTTGTTAGGATAGCCGTTAAACTTGCAAATATCAATGTTGATGGGCAAGACTATAACCTTTCAAATGGTGTTAAATTGTTGCAGGCTTATGTTGGCGATAGAACAACAGGCGCAATAAACATCATCGATAAAGGTGCAGGCGTTTATGTGCTTGAATTTTATGTTGCATCAATGCTTAACAATAATTGTGTTTCAGAGAATGATAGTTTTGAAATTTATTTAACTTATCAAGTTATCAACAAACACATGGAACTTACCACAAGCATTGAAGCAAGCGAATTTTATCGTGACACCACAGGCAACACAATTTTCAGTATGAGTAACGACCAACTTATTTATGGTTTTGGTGCAGGTAGCAGTAGTTCAAGAGGTGCAAATAAAATTTCAGTGGATTTCCAATTCTTGGGCAAAGTTTTGGTTTCTTATGCCTTTATCAATCCATATCAAGAATATAATCAATATTTCAAAATCACTGGTATAAAGTTATACTCAATCACAACAACCACAAATGCGTTTGGTTATATAACTTATACAAAAGGCGATTTGATAAGGGTTACAACAGCAGAAGAACTAGCAAAATTGGGCATCACAAATGCAACAATAGGTTCAAATTTTGATTATCGCTTTATTGACAACTTGTATATAGAACTTCAAGTTCAACCAGTTATCAAAGTTAATGGTGACAACAACAGATTTTATTTCACATTCAATTGCGACAATCAAGGCAACGGTGTTGAACAAAATTTAACAGTAGGGCAAGATTCAAGTTGCCACATTGAAATGGCACAAATTTTGCAAGATTATTTGAGTTTAACTTATCACAAAAGTATTACTCAAAATGGTGTGATTATTGGCTATTCTGCTGATAATGCACAATTGATAGATGCTGACACATATTTGGTAAAAATTGAATTTAAAGGATATGGCAGTTGGGCATGGCTTACCAGCCTTAAGTATGACAATGATATATATGTTGTTGTCTCTCCAAAAACCATTGAACTTAAAGTGAATGACGAAACATTCTCACGCAAACAGGTTTATGAAAAAGAATACGAAGGCAAATCAGCCTACAATTTCAACAATGTAACCGACTTGCTAAATTATGTTTACATCACAGACGGCAATAGAAGTTATCCATACACTGAAGCAAACGATAATTTGCGTTTGGTTCAATCAATGTTGGTTGCAAAAATTTGCTATTTAAATAACGACACTTTGGTGTATTCTGGCATTGCAACAAAGAATGGCGAATTGTTCAACATTGAACTTTCTGGGCTTCAAATCAACAACAAAAATTTCCAACTTAAAAAGGATAGTTTGCTGTTTGAAAGTGCAATAAAAATCAATCAAAAAGAAATCACATTGTCTGGTGTTAAAGTTTATGATAAAGTTTATGACGGCACAGACAAGGCAGAATATCAACTTGATGCTGAAATCAAATGGCTTGGTGTGATTGCTGGCGATATTGTAAATTCACCTTTGGCAAAAGACCTTAATTTGAGATTTGAACGTGATGAAAATGGCAACGTTAAAATTGGGTATAACATCAATGTTTTGATTGATGCAAGCCAAGTTTTGAAAGGCGATGATGCTGATAACTATAAAATCAAAGTTAATGGCACAACCGCCACAATTTATCCTTACAGTGTTTCTGCCGATGTTGAAGGTTTTGGAACAATTGAAGTTAGGAATGACAAAGGCTTAATGGTTGAAGGCAGTGAAACAAGGCATGACTTGGCAGGTTTGATTCCTGTTAATGCTAAACTTAAAATTGAAGTTATTTATGCTGATAGCCCTGAATACGTTGCAATTTATCCAAACATTTCAAGATTTATCAACCGTAATCATAACTTTGCGGTAGGTTATAAAATCTATCTAGACAACAACAATGTCACAACAAAATTAAACAACAACTTAACATTGGTTTTGCCAAATGTTGATAGATTGACAAATCTTGCATTGGTAATTGCAAATGATTCAATTGAAATGAATTATCAACTTGAAAATAATCGTTTGGTTATTGATTTAAGTCAAACCAACTATGAAACAACAAGTTTTGCAATAATCCAACAAAGAGTTTTGTTAAAACCATGGCAATTGATTTTGATTATTTCGCTCGCTGTGTTAATATTGGTTATCATCATTATAGTGTTCATCATTGTGCGCAAACGCAAAAAAGAGCGTTATAGTGTGAACGAAAAGATTTAGGAGCAATTATGTTTGAATGTAAATATAAATATGAATTGGAAGATAGTTTGATAAGTTCGAAATATGTTTTCCGTTCTCAACGCAGAAAAAAAGATAAGGTTATTGCTTTTATGATACCAATTTTAATGGTTGCAATGATTGCGCTTTTGATTGTGGATATTGTCAACAAAAAATCTTATGTGCTGGATATTATTTTGATTGTGAGTTTGATTGTGTTGGAAATCATGTATTTGATGATTCCTGTATCACTCAAACATTCACAAAAAAAATCATTCTATGCACAAAAATTGGATACTATGGACTTTTTAGATGTCAAAATTGATGCAACAACATGCGTTGAAACATTGCTTAAAGATGATGTCGAACAAGCCAAGAATATTCATTCACTAAAAAGTTTGACAAGTTATCTTGAAGATGATACACGTTTAATTTTGGTTTTCAACAGTGCTGAATATGTTTGTTTAAGAAAAGCAAACTTAACAGGCGACATCAATCAACTTAAAGCATTGCTTGAAAAAACCATGGTTAAAAAGAAAAAGTAAAATATTCAAATTATTTTAGATGTCACAAATTATATGTTACAAAAAAAGTGTTGCAGTTTGGCAACACTTTTTTGTTTTCAATTTTATATGTTTGATTTATGGTTTGTATCAACTAAATTTGACCATTATCTTTTGGTTGAGTTGGTCTAGCCACTGGACGATTGACAGGTTGACCTTGTTGCATTGGTTGAGATTGTTGCATTGGCTGAACTGGTCTTGGTGGCATTGGACGTTGTGGCCTTTGCATAGGTTGTGTTTGTTGCACTGGTTGTTGAGGTTGGATAGGCCTTGGTTGAGTGTAGGACACTGGACGTTCTTGTCTGTCAAAAGAAGGGTTAAGTGGAGAAGCATTTTCAATTTCAGGCAAAGCAGATTCTGCTGCTTTTGCACGTTTTAAAACTTTTGCTTTTTTGTTGCTTAAACCAATATCATGCCTGCACAATAATTTGAAGTGAGCAAATTGAGTTGCTGTTGGCATTGATGTTTGGTCAACAATTAAATTATAAAATTCATCAGCAACACGAACGTCACTCACAACACACAACAATTCGTTGTAAGTTTTTTTGGCTGTTTCAACATATTCTAAATTTGATTTTGTTTGAGCACCTTTTTCTTCCAATTCGTCAGCCATAAGCATAGCACGTTCAATTGCTTGTTTTTTAAGTTCAAAGTTTTTGTCAAAAAGGATAACGTCTTTATCCAAAATATCCAAAATGTTTTGCCTTGTTAAAAACAAAACTATCATGGCAACAAGTGCAATAATCACACCTGCAAAGCCACCCCACATAGCAATTTTTTCAATCATAAAATTCCCCCTAAAATACTAATGTTAAAAATATTATATCAAATTGAATTTTTTTTAACAAACAATTTTAAAACATGACAAAAAATTATTT
>JBNMLD010000007.1:0-28504 GCA_050874685.1 Candidatus Onthoplasma sp.
ACTAAGCCCTACTTTCGTATCTGCTCGACTTGTATGTCTCGCAGTTAAGCTCCCTTATGCCTTTATACTCTGCGAATGGTTTCCAACCATTCTGAGGGAACCTTTGGACGCCTCCGTTACTCTTTAGGAGGCGACCGCCCCAGTCAAACTGTCCATCAGACACTGTCCGATCGCCGGTTTCACGGCTAACCGTTAGAGCCTCAGAATTCAAAGAGTGGTATCCCAACAGTGGCTCCACAAGTACCTAAGTACTTATCTCTCAGCCTCCCACTTATCCTGTGCGTTAAATTCCGAAACTCAATGCCAAATTACAGTAAAGCTCTACGGGGTCTTTCCGTCTAGTCGCGGGTAATACGCATCTTCACGTATACTACAATTTCGCCGGGTCCCCTGTTGAGACAGTGCCCAAATCATTACGCCATTCATGCGGGTCAGAACTTACCTGACAAGGAATTTCGCTACCTTAGGACCGTTATAGTTACGGCCGCCGTTCACTGGGGCTTAAGTTCGACGCTTCGATTGCTCTAACATCTCCCCTTGACCTTCCAGCACTGGGCAGGCGTCAGCTCCTATACATCATCTTACGATTTTGCAGAAACCTATGTTTTTGGTAAACAGTTGCTTGGGCCGATTCTCTGCGACCTATCTTTCGATAGGCACCTCTTCTCCCGAAGTTACGAGGTCATTTTGCCGAGTTCCTTAACAAAGGTTATCCCGCCAGTCTTATTATTCTCTAATCGTCCACCTGTGTCGGTTTGGGGTACGGGCACTTAAGTATATATCTAGCAGCTTTTCTCGTCAGCGTGAATTCATGTACTTCGTTACTATATTCACTCCCCATCATCAGTCATTGTTAATAATTTGGCGTACTTTACTACCTAATCCAACTCCTGATTTAGCCGTGGATTTCCATCCCCACGGATACACTATCCTTCTGCGTCCCTGCTTCGATTCTTGGTCTATATTAAGTGGTACAGGAATATCTACCTGTTATCCATCACCTACGGCGTTCGCCCTCGGCTTAGGCCCCGACTTACTCTGAGGGGTTCAACCTTCCCCAGAAAACCTTGGACATTCGACCGCGTAGATTGTATCTACGCTCGCGCTACTCATACCGGCATTCTCTCTTGTATGCAGTCCACACGCCCTTTCGATCGTGCTTCTGCCCGCATACATTGCTCCTCTACCAATGTATAAAAATATACATTCCTAAACTTCGGTTTACAGTTTTAGCCCCGATTATTGTCGGCGCATACCCACTCGACCAGTGAGCTATTACGCACTCTTTTAATGAATGGCTGCTTCTGAGCCAACATCCTGGTTGTCTATGCGTTTACACATCCTTCCACACTTAACTGTACATTAGGGACCTTAGTTGTAGGTCTGGGCTGTTTCCCTTTTGACTACGGAACTTATCTCTCGCAGTCTGACTCCCTGCTATCGATACGTTGGTATTCGGAGTTTGATAAGTTTCGGTAGGCCGCGAAGCCCCCTAGACCATTCAGTGCTCTACCCCCAACTATCTTTACACAGAGGCTAGCCCTAAAGCTATTTCGAGGAGAACCAGCTATATCGAGACTCGATTGGAATTTCTCCGCTATCCACAAGTCATCACCTACTATTTCAACAGGAGTGTGTTCGGTCCTCCACAGGGTGTTACCCCTGCTTCAACCTGCTCATGGATAGGTCGTCTCGTTTCGGGTCTACCGCACGCAACTAACTCGCCCTATTAAGACTCGCTTTCGCTTCGGCTCCGCGACTGAATCGCTTAACCTCGCTACGTACGGTAACTCGCCGGTCCGTTCTACAAAAAGTACGAGATCGCTCTGTATTGCTACGTAGAGCTTTCTCTGCTTGTAAACATATAGTTTCAGGTTCTATTTCACTCCCCTCCCGGGGTTCTTTTCACCGTTCCCTCACGGTACTATTCGCTATCGGTCACTAAATCGTATTTAGCCTTTGGAGATGGTCCTCCTATCTTCACGCAGGATTCCACGTGTCCCACGTTACTCTGGATACTCATTCGCTTGATGCTGATTTCGCCTACGGGGCTATTACCCTGTTTCGCTTACCTTTCCAGGTATCTTCAACTATCAACACTTCCACTACTCACTGAGTCCTAAACCCCACAGATATTGCTACCCGTGGTTTGGGCTGTTACCCGTTCGCTCGCCACTACTAAGGTAATCGTTAATTTACTTTCTTTTCCTTCAGGTACTTAGATGTTTCAGTTCCCTGAGTTCCCCTTGCAACATTATGTATTCATGTTGCAATACTATGGCTTCACCATAGTGCGTTTCCGCATTCGGACATCTACGGCTCACGGCTCATTTACAGCTCCCCGTAGCTTATCGCAGTTAGTCACGTCCTTCATCGGCGTTTAGTACCAAGGCATCCTCTATATGCTCTTTGTAGCTTGATCGTCTTTTTGTTCCTTTGATTAATGTTCTTTGGCAAAATTACAAATTTGAAATTGAAATAAATTACATTGATGCAATTACTTCTCGTATTTGTATTTTTCAAAAATATGCAGTTGTCATTGTTCTCATACTATAACATTGATTGCTAAAGCAGTTTGTTATAGGCCTCATTTGCAAGTCACGAAACCGTCCCTTACATTTGATGCGTTTACATACTAACACACTCAAAACCTTTTGTCAACAGTTTTTTCAAAACTTTTTAAGAAATTTTTCAATTTTTTTAAAAATTTTTCAAAACCTTACAAAATTCGCATTCAGTATGTTTTTTGACTTGTGTTTACAACCATGAATTTGCTTCACTTCGCTACACGAGTCGATAGGCATGATACCACAACAAAAAACAAAAATCAAGCAATTTTAAAAACTTTTTTAAATTTTTTTGAAAATTTTTTTATTGGCAATAAAACATGCCATTTACAAGTTCCAACTTATGTATTTGCTTGTTTATATTTTTATCTTTTAATTCTGGTCATTCGCCCTACATTATATATGCGTGCGTGATTATGCGTGCGCACGTGCGCATATATAAATATATTTGTATGGTGCATAAGTCGACTAAGACAAATAAATTAACTGATATATCTACACTGAATATTTAAACTGTCTTATCTCACCAATACTTATAAATCAAGTTTGGTTGTCGTCTCTCTATAAATTGTTAAATTTGAACAATTATAAAACATATTTATTCCCATAGCTGCAACAAATGCAAACATTTGGAGATTTTTTATCTGTATGATAAAATGAATACATGAACAATTTTGAATTTTTAACCAAAAACACATGGACAACACAAAAAGAATATGATGATTTCGTTTTATTTTTGAAATCTTTAAGCAAAAATGAGTCAGTTGAATATCTTGAACGACATATTAAAATTTTAAACACAAAACAAACTGTTTATGCTCTGTCCATGGCGAATATAAGATTGATTGCAAAATCTATTGCAAAAGGTAACTATTTAAATTTTTTAAATATCGCCAAAGATGATTCTTATGAAGAAGTGACAATACAAGGTTTGGTTATTGCCTACCTAAAAGATTTGAAAACACAAACCGAACTTTTAAACAATTGGGTTTGCAAAATTGATAACTGGTCGTCTTGCGATACAGTTGTGTCAACAATGAAGTCATTAAAGTCAAGCCCTGAAAAAGCAAAATATTTTGAGCATTACAAAAAAATGTGCTTTGATAAGCGAGAATTCGTTGCACGTTTTGGCATTGTGTGCATAATGGTAAATTATCTTGAACCTGCCTATATAGATGAAATATTGAACATCTGTGCAAATGTACATCATGATGGTTATTATGTAAAAATGGCTGTTGCTTGGCTGATAAGTTTTGCTTTTATGAAGTTTAAAGACAAAACATATACACTATTATCTAAAAAATGTTTGGACAAGTTCACACAAAACAAAGCCATAAGCAAATGCCGTGACAGTTATCAAGTGTCAGCGCAGGATAAAGCCAATTTAATTGCTTATAGGATAAAATAGGCATCAAAAAAGTTTGCAAACTAGCAAACTTTTTTTTTAAAACTTCTTATTCAAAACACCAGTTTAAATATGGCACTCATAAACTCGCCTGCCATATTTCATTTCACTGCTCTATTTAAAACTTCCTATTTAAAATACCGGTCAACACCATTGCTTGCAATTCTGGGCTCAAGCAACAGATGTCGTCCGCCATTGATTTTTCTGGCTTGGCTGGCTGGCGCATATATTCTTCATAACCTTTTGTTAAATCTTTATAATCATTTGAAAGTTCTTTGCGCACAGGTTTGTTGATTTTTTTATTTTTTTCTTTTAAGTAATCTTTAAAATCATCGGCAGAATAACTGCCGTTTTGGTCAAACAATTGCTGTTTGGCTTCTGCTTTGACTTCTTTTGTGCTGTCAGGTTTTTTCTCTTCTTGTTGAATTTGCTTTGCTGGTTCTTCTTTTGGCTTTTCTTGTTTTGCTGATTTTTCCTTTTTCTTTATCTTTGGCAAAATCATGATTAAAGCCACAATGGGAATTAACACCGCACACACAATAAGCAAAATTTCCATTTTTGTCATAGGCTACACCTAATTTTCAAATGGATTACCTGGTCTGCCAATAGGTGCTGATGGTCTTTCTTTATCTTTATCCGCTTTTCCACTGATTGATTTACGCATGTCTGTATCAGCTTCCAAATTTTGAAGTTTGTAATAGTCCACAACACCAAACTTGCCTGTTTTAAGTGCTTGAGCCATTGCTTTATGAACTTCACTTTCTGCTGCCAAAACAACCGCTTTCATTTCTTGTGTTTTTGCTTTCATTTCTTGTTCATGAGCAATTGCTTGTGCTTTACGTTCTTCTGCTGCTGCTTGGCTAATTTTCTTTTTCGCTTCCGCTTCTTCAATTTTAAGTTTTGCACCCATATTTGAGCCAATATCTACATCACAAATATCAATAGATAAAATCTCATAAGCGGTTTGTCTATCCAAATTGTCTGCTAAAATTGTTTTTGAAATAATTGATGGGTCAGCCAAAATTTCACGATGAGTTTCAGCCTTACCGATTGTGCTTACAATGCCTTCGCCAACACGTGCAAGGATTGTTTCAGTATCTGCTGTACCAATTTGCCTATCAAGACGTGCACGCACTGTAACTTGTGCAAGCGCCTTAACTTGAATGCCGTTCCTTGCCATTGCTTCTATCCATGGGGTGCGAATTACTTTTGGTGTGATGCTTGTTTTTACCGCTTCAACAACGTCTCTTCCTGCCAAGTCAATTGCCTTTGCTTGGTCCAAAGTTAAGTCAATTTTGGCACTGTTTGCTGCAATAAGTGCATCAACAACTTTTTCAATATCGCCACCAGCCATAAGGTGAGTTTCCAAATCAACAATATTGATGTTTAAACCCGCTTTTTGAGCAACAATATATATACTTACAATTTTTTTATAATCAACTTTACGCATTTTCATGCCAATCAATCTTGTCATGCTAACATGCGCACCACTTGCCAATGCCCTGAACCAAATTTTTACAGGCACAAGCACAAAAATGCCAACAATAATTGCAACCAATACAATAAGAACAATTAACCAAACTGCCCATGCAGGCATTGCCAATAACATTGAATTTGTCATACCAATTCTCCTTTTAATCCAATTTATTCAAACCACTTACGAACCATTAAAGTGTTATCTTTTACACCAACAACTTTCACATGTTGATTGTTTTCAATGAACGATTTAACTGAAATTACATCATAAATTTTGCCATTGATTTTTGCTTTTCCGCCAAGATTTAACACCCCAACAGACTTGCCAGATTTACCAATAAGTTTTTTAAGCTCTTTTGCTTCACGTTTGTCTCGATTTGAAAATGTGTTTTCGTTTTCAAACAGACCTGTTTGTCCCAAAATGCCATGCCTTGCACTGAACACCATAACCATAAGGCAAATGATGAAGAATGCCAAAACCATGAGTATAAGCACAATTGATTGCAACAAGTTAAGACCTTGACATATACGAACAATTATACCTGCAACAATTGCAATACCGCCAGTTATGCCAAAAAATCCAAAACCTGGCAAAAGCACTTCAACAAATATAAATACCAGACCAACAAACAATAATGCTGCCGCTATCCAACTCATTTGAGAAAATATTTCAACAAATTCCATAAACACTCCTTCCACGAATGATTTTTAAATTTGACCGAATTATATACCAAAAACCCCACCCCGTCAATACCCTTTTTGAAAATTAAGGTAAAATAAAAATTCAACCTTTTGCTTTGATTTTTGCGTTAAAACACACAAAAGCAGTGGCAAAATTTGGCTTTTGCGCAAAAAACTAACCTATTTTTTAACACTCTTTATTTTAAGTCCTGCCATAATAGCCAGAATTATTTAGTTGTCACTCATTGATTTGTCTTATTGTTTAAATTACATTTCTCTGATACTCATAAATTCAGTGTGTTGTTTTAGTCATAATAAACCAATTTATTTCGCTAACGCTCATAAATTTGGTTTGTTGTTAATCACAATAAAAAAAATTCCATTTGCATGGAACTTTTTAATTCTAATTAATTTTTTTAATCTGCTTTACGTTATGTACTAAAATCTATTCTGACTTTTCATTTTTTATTTTTTTAAGATATTTTGCATTTGCAACAATCAATCCTATATAAACAACTGATAGGATAATTGCCAAACATGATAGCCCTAATTGCAATGTGCGGTTGTTTTTGATAACCAAATTTGAAATAAGCACACATGCACAAGCACATATAATCAAAATAATACTGACAACTTGCCTTACCCTATAATGTTTTTTTGCTTGCTTTTGTTTGTTTGTACTGTCCACAACATCTTGAGGCATAAGCAATTCCTCTTGCGTTGGTGTTTTTGTGTAATCCGTTAATTTTGCACCACAATTTGAGCAAAATTTGCCATCATTCCTATTTTCTGCGCCACATTCCTTACAAAACATACATCACCATATCTAACATAGTGTTAGCCTTTTTCAATTTTATCTTAACAATTTTTTTAGCCTTTGTCAAAGCATTAGCCAATTTTATTTTCACGATAGTAATAATAAAAGTATTGTTGAGCATATCCTGACAAATTGCCATACCTTTCAGTCAATTCTCTTGTTATCTTGCTACGGTCAGTTTCATTTTTATTGAAAATATGATTATAGACCTTATTTATCCAGACATCAACTGGGAATACCGTTTTCACTTGCAAACCAAAAAGCATGATACAATTTGCAACTTTTTCCCCTATGCCTTTAAAAGACATTAATTTTTTCTGTTTTTCTTTTGTTTCAGCCTGTTTTAAAAAATCAATATCTTCGTCTGTCAACTTTTGCACAGTGTCAAACATCTGTTCAGCCCTATAGCCCAAACCTGCTTGTTTAAAATCTTCAATAGTTGCAGTTTTCAATTGTTCTAGGGTTGGAAAAGCATAATAATCGCCCATATTTGAACCAAAATGTGAACACAAATATTCAATAGACTTTTTAATCCTGCCAATATTGTTGTTTGCACTAATAATAAAACTTATCATCATTTCATAAGCATCATTATTTAAAATTCTTATACCTGGTGCAAATTTAATTGCTGGTGCAACCAACTTATCTGTTGAAAGTTGGTTTTTTATCTGTTGGTAGTCAGTTTCAAAATCAAAAAAATTAAAAAAATAATCTATATCTGTTGACACAATTTCAATGCGTTGAGATGTAAATGACAACGTTGCCATTTTGTCTTTAGAAAAAACTTTTGCAGTGTTTCCATCTATCACGTATCTAAAAATTTGACCACAGCACAATGTTTGAATCACGTCAAAATCTGTTGGTTCATCTACAATGATTTTATTTGATAATTTTGTTATTTTCATATTAATCCTTCAACACAAACTTATATACGGCAACCGTGCCATAAGTTCGCTTATCAACGTCAAATTGCGGATAATCAAAATTAAATTCAAGTTCTTTGCTTGTTTCAAAAATGATTATTCCATTTTTATTTAAACGATTGTTTTTTGCAATATACTCAATTGCTTCCACTCCCAAATTTGTTCTATATGGTGGGTCAATTAGTACTATATCAAATTTTGTATTAGTATTTGTCAAAAAAGACATTGAGTCTGTATTTTCAACTTTAAAATTACCATCAATATTTTTTAAATTTGAATTGATAATTTTGATTGCTTTTGGGTTATTGTCAACAAGATAAACCATTTTTGCACCACGTGAAATACATTCAATCCCCAAAGCTCCAGTGCCTGCAAAAAGGTCACAAACAACTGCGTCTGCAATGTCAAATTGAATAAGATTAAACATGCTTTCTTTTACTCTATCCAAGGTTGGTTTGGTTGTTTGCAAATCAAACTCTTGTAACTTTTTGCCACGATATTTGCCAGAAATAATTCTCATAAGAATATGATAATTTAAACATAAAAAATTTTCAAGCAATTTTGTCAAATATAAAGATTTTAAGTTATCTTTGTTAGATTTTTTCAACAAAACCAAAAGGTATATCTAAAAAATAAAAAACTCAACCGTAAAGTTGAGTTAGATAAAATTAAACTTAAAAAACAAAAACTATTCAGCCTTTTTTGTTGATGCTGGTTCAGATTCTGCTTCAACATCTTCAACAGCATTTTCATTTTGGAAGGCTTCAATCAATGCGATATCTTTCCTGTTCATTTTAACAAGAACAACTGCCAAAGCAACAATTCCAGCAACAGCAATTGCTATAACAAGATACCACCAAGACCAAACGAAAAACATAAAAATCTCCTTATATTTGAAACAATTATATCAAATAAAAAACAAATAGTAAAACAAATTTTAACATATTTTGCAAAAAAAAGAAAGCCAGATAACTGACTCTCTTTCAATTTCTATTTCTTTGCAACTGGCTTTTTAGCGGTTGACTTTGTTGTTTTCTTTTCTGCTGGTTTTTTTGCAGTTGTTTTTGTTTCAGCCTTTTTTGCAGGAGCTTTTGTTGCCTTTGTAGCAGGTTTCTTTTCAACTACCTTGGCTTCTGTTTTAACTTCTGCTTTCTTTGTTGCTGGTTTCTTTACAGTTGTTTTTGATGCAGTTCTCTTTTCCGCAACTTTCTTTTCAGCAGGTTTTGTTTCAGTTTTAACAACTTTTTTAGCAGTCACTTTTTCTGCAGATTTTTCTTCTTTCTTAACTTCTGCCTTTGGTTCAGCTTTTTTTGTTGTTTTTGTTGTTGGTTTCTTTTCAACTGATTTTTTAGCAACAGTTTTTGTTGATTTTGCTACTGGTTTTTCTTCAGCTTTTGTTTCAACTTTTGCTTCAACCTTTTCTTCTTTAGGTTGTTCAACAACTTCTTCTACTTTTGCTTCAACTTTTGGTTCAGCCTTAACAGTTTTCTTTGTAGCAGGCTTCTTTGCAACCGGCTTTTTAGCGGTTGATTTTGTTGATTTTTTAGCAGGTTCTTTTACTTCAGTTTTAGGTTCTTCCGCTTTCACTTCTTCAACCTTAACCTCAACTTCTTCAGCTTTTGGTTCTTCAACTTTAGGTTCTGCTTTAACAGCCTTTTTTGTTGTTTTTGCTTCTGCTTTTTTTGCAGTTGCTTTTGATGCAGTTTTCTTTTCTGCAACTTTTTTTGCTGGCTTTTCTTCAGCTTTAACTTCGGCTTTTACTTCTTCAGCCTTTGCTTCTGTTTCAGGTTGTTTTTCTTGTTCAGCAGGTTCTTCTTCAACCACCAAAACTTTTTCTTGGAAGTCTTTCAAAATCTTTTTATCACGAACATCAAGAGCAACCAAAACGATAATGAGTGCAACGATGATAACCACAAGGATTAAAACCATCCACCACCAATTATTTGCGATAAATTCCATAAATATTTCCCCTTTTTTTGTACAAATTTATTGTAACACGCAAAAAATCAAAACACAAACAAAATCGACATATTTTTTGCAAAATTTACAAAATTATTTTAATAATATTTTTACAAAATAAAAATAAATGCAAAAATATGCAATATTGCATTAAAAAATCAAGCCAAAAACCATGCAATAATACTAAAAATAAAACGACAATAAATTCAGATAAAATTTATTTAAATTCATTTAATCAAAAGGTTTTTGATACACTTAAAAACAAAAAAAGGAGCAACTGCTCCAATTTTTAATGTATTGATTTAATAAATACAACCTGCGACTAATATGAACATTTTAGTTACAACAATATGCAAAGTATCCCGCCCTTGCCTTCATTTACAATACGGGTCAAAGTTCTGCGCAATTTATTTTGAAGTTTAACAGGCATAGATGTAAGTTTATTATTAAGTCCATCGCCAACCAAACTTTCAAGTGACTTGCCAAACATATTTGTTTGCCAGATACCTTGTGGATTGTTTTCAAATTGTTCAGTCAAATATTTGAGCATATCTTCACTTTGTTCATAACCGCCCATAATAGGGCTAACTTCAGTTTCAACATCAACACGCATGATATGCAAACTTGGTGCTTGCGCTTTCAATTTTACACCACATTTATTGCCCTGACGCACAATTTCAGGCTCTTTAAGTTCCATTTCATTTAAACTTGGAACAACAATACCATAACCTGTTTCGTCAACCTGTTTTAATGCTTCACTGATTTTGTCAAATTTGCGCTTTGCATAGGTCAAATCTTTAAGGGAAGAAATCAACTCATAATCGTCTTTGATTTCAGTGTCACATTGTTCACTCAACACATGATAGAACAAACCTTCTTTTGCCACAACTTCAAAAGTAATTGCTCCATCGCCCAACGCAACGTTGTTGTTTAAAATAGGTTCAAATGCAGTGCTGTTTTCAAACAACACTTTGCTTGAATTGTAATCGCCAATTTTGTCAACATTTTCGATTGCAGAATTTACGTTATCCAAAATTTCCTTTATTGTTGGATTGTCAATCGGCAAAGGTTTAAGCCATTTTGGCATTTTGATATTAACCACTTCAAGTGGAAATTCTTTTAAAATTTCAGCCATAATTTTATCAACATCTTCCTTTTCTAATTTATTTACATCTATTGGCAACACTTTTGTTTTATATTCTTCACTTAATTTTTTTGCCAATGCAACAGTTTCTTTACTTGTTGGTGTGGCAGTATTTAACACCACAACAAAAGGTTTTCCTGTTGATTGCAATTGAGAAATTGTCCTTTTTTCAGCCTCAACAAAATTTGCACGAGGTATTTCGCCAAAACTGCCATCTGTTGTAACAGCCAATGCTATTGTTGAGTGGTCATTGATAACCTTTTCTGTGCCAATTGTCGCAGCCTGTGCAAATGGTATTGCTTGTTCTGTCCAAGGTGTTTTTACAAATCTTGGCTTGTCGCCATCTGTTGCTCCAACTGCCCCATCAACCAAAAATCCAACCGAATCAATCAATCGAAGAGAAAAAGTTGTGTTGTTGATTTTAACCTTTACCGCTTCAGCAGGCACAAACTGTGGTTTTGTTGTCATAACCATTGTTCCAGCACTTGCTTGAGGCATTTCGTCAACTGCACGCTCTCTATCATGTTTATTGGTTATATTGTCAACAACAAAGTTTTGCATAAACTTTTGAATAAATGTGGATTTTCCACATCTTACTGGTCCAACAACACCTATATAAACATTGCCGTCAGTGCGTTTTGCAATATCCATATAAATGTTAGTATTTTTTTCCATTTTGCTCCTCCAATACCCTAATTTATGAGTCTATCGTGGAGTTTATGACATCGACAAAAAAATAATATTAAATTTGCATTTTTATCTTGACAAGTTTGCTATATTTGTTATAATGCCAATAACAAGTTTTTAAGGAGAGCACAATATGAAAAACTTTATTAATTGCGATTTTGACAAAGTTGAAAAGCAAGCAGCAGATGAAAGTGTCATGAAAAGACGTGACAACAAAAAAATGCCTTATGACCGCCTTTTAATGGTTAAGGCAACAGGCAAATATTCTGGCAAACAAAGTGATAAGAAATGTGAAATTTCTCATGCCAAATATTTGCGCCGTAGAGAATCAAATCAAGCAGAAAAGGCTTATTTTGAACTTGAACAAGAACTTATTGAAGAAAGTTTGATGTTGGATTAATCCGCCAAACAAATAGGTTTGTTTTCATGCACAAAAAAACACTCTGCACGAGTGTTTTTTGATGTAAACATAATTTTATTTTTTAGATTGTGCCTTATCTCCTAAATTGAATGCCTTCATAATTTCATCTAAACCCATTGTTGGGTGAAGTGCTTCATTAAAATCAAAACCAGATGATGATGTGTTAGACATTAAACCAACTGTTGAAGTTGTATGCTTAATGTCGCCATCTTCATCTTTTTTTGTATCCATTGCCTGAATAATGTTATGCAACAATTTTTTGATTGGGTCATCAACCACTGTTTGCTTTTTGATGTCAACATTGATGCCATCAGTACTGCTCTCTTTCAGCCCATCATAAACAAGATTTTTAAATTTTTCGCTCATATCTTTAAGTTTCATATCTTGTTTAAGTTCAGGATACCTAGCATAAAGTTCATTTACGATTTGTTCCATGCGCAGATACATCAATCTGCTTCTTTGAATATCAAGTGAATACAATTTTTTCCTTGATTGTTCCAACTGATTTGCATGCTCCATGCTGGCAATAATCGCACTTGAAATAGATTGTTCCTTTGCCTTAAATTCATCAATAACAATTTTTTGCCTTGCATTGATTTGCTGAAGTTCTTTTACCTTTTCTTCCAAAGATGCAATGCGCGCATTTAACTCTGCTGTTTTATCCATTTTTGTTTTTTCTCCTTTTTGCCAAAATCAAATTGATTGTGAAATATCCAATAAACCAAAGCACCAGCAACACTATCATAAGCCACAATACAATAATATGTTGAACAAATAATAGCACAATCAAACCAAAACCTAAAAATAAAAAGAACAATTTAAATTGCAATTTATCTTTAAAGTATATGGCGGTAACCAAACTTGCCAGTGCAAAAGCAAACAAATAATATGGCCAGAATTGATTTATATCCCAATGCCAAAGTTTGTCGCCTAATTTGGACAGTATGTTTAATGTCCCACCCAAAAGTGAAACTATCCCAATAAACAGACTGCTATCCATTTTAAGTGAAAATCCCCTAATAATAAGCAACAATCCAATCAAAATCAGTGAAGCAGGAAAACTGTAAGTGAAAAAGTTTATATCCACTGGCAATGGCAAAAAATCAAGTATAAAACAAATCACATTAACAATTAAAAGTGTGAAATATAAAATTTTAGACTTCTTTCCCATTTGTTTTCCTTTCCTTTAAATATCTAACCAAATTTATTACAATCATTGCCAATCCTGCCACGGCAATAATCAAACTTATCAATTGTGAGACACGTATGCCTGTTGAACCTATGAATAATGAGTCGCCCCTTAAACCTTCAATCCAACCACGGCCGATACCGTACCACAACATATAAACACCTAAATTTGTGCCATTGATTTTTGCTTTGTTTAGCACAACAAGCAATATTGCCATATTGATTAAGTCCCAAACACTTTCATAAAAAAAGGTTGCTAAATGCCATTCCCCATCATGAATGATGCTCAATGGAAAAAATTTTAAATTATCATTCAACACTTCAGCACCATAACAGCAATGTCCAAAATAGCACCCTATTCTGCCAATAGCCTGCCCCAGTGCCACACCAACAACAACGATATCTGCAAGTGCCAAAAAATTCTTTTTAAATATCAAGCAATAAAGTGCAACACCTATCGCACCACCGATAATTGCACCATATACAGCAATTCCGCCGTCCCAAATGCGCCAAAATTCCAAAAATGTGTAACTATGGTCATAAAAAACACAATAATAAATTCTTGCGCCTAAAATTGCCAAAGGGAACACAAACAAAGCAAGAACCCAAATATCATCTGATTTAAAGCCACGTTTTTTAGCCAGACGGCAACAAATAAGCAGTCCAAAAAGCATACCTAATGCAACCAGTACACCATAAAACCTAATTTCTAAACTGCCTATAAAAAAACTTTCAGGTGGATTTAAATACCATTTCATACAGATAATTATATCAAAGCATGCCAAAAAATCAAGCAAAATCCGCCCCGCCACCCAATAGAACAAAAATTTACAAATGCTGACATCTGGTTCATCAAACCAAAATTTGTTATTAGTTTTTTCAACCTTTTACCTTTTCACTAAAACCGCCACCAAAACATAAAAATTATTATGAAATATTTTGGAACAGATGGAATTAGAGGTGTGGTCAATCAGACCATAAATGACAAATTGATAAAGAAACTGGGCAAAGCCATAGTTTATTTTTACAAAAAGCACAAATTAGAACCTAAATTAATTGTAGGCAACGATACAAGACTTTCAAGCGACTATATCCTGGCAGTGCTTGAAACTGTTTTGCTTAAACACGGCATAGAAATTCACGACATCGGCAAATGCTCAAGCCCTTGCTTGGCATACTTGACACGAAAGCATAAATTTCCTATCGGTCTTATGATTTCTGCTTCACATAATCCAAAAGAATATAACGGACTTAAATTTTTTAACATTTACGGCGAAAAAGTGGCAGACAGTTTTGAACAAGAGATTGAGTCATACATGGAAAAACAAATCAAACTTTCTGTTCAATTTGCCGAAGTCAAAAATGCTCAACATTTAAAAAATGATTACATTTCAATGTTAAAAGCATTAAAAAAATACAACTACCCTTGTTTGCTTGATTGTGCTCATGGCGGTTCAAGTGAAATTGCAAGGCAAGTGTTCCCTGCAACAAAGATTTTAAATTGTTCACCAAATGGTATAAATATAAATCAAAATGCTGGTTGCACTCATATTGAAGTACTGTCATTTATTTGCAGGCAAAAAGGGCTTATAGGTTTTGCTTTTGATGGCGATGCCGACCGTGTGATTGCTGTTGACAAAACTGGCGAAATTATCAATGGCGATAAAATATTATACATACTATCTAAATTCTATTTAAAATCTGGTTCAAACTTAATTGGCACAATTAACACAAATTCAGGTTTGGCAGATAGTTTAAAAAACAATCAAATAGACCTTATTCGTGCCCAAGTTGGCGACAAATGTGTATATGCTCAAATGAAAAAATTAAATGCTATGCTTGGCGGTGAAGAGTCTGGTCATATCATTATAAAAAAGCACACTAATACAGGTGACGGCATTTTGACTGCTATATGCTTGATGAATATTTTATACCTTACAAAACTTTCTTTTGCAGATTTATTAAAAGGTTATACTGAATATTTTATTGCAAAAGATAATGTTAAATTGTCTTCCACATTTAAACAAACACAAGACATCAAAATGTTGATAAACAAATACACTGAACAAGGGGCTCGTGTTGTAATAAGGCCAAGCGGAACTGAACCTGTTTTGCGTGTCTTTGTGGAGCATAAAGACAAAAAAACAGCCAACAATATGCTGTCAAACTTGGTTTATATCATCAAAAATTTGCCAAAACATATTTAATATGATATTATATATATTATGGAATACATATTAGATAAAAGTTGGAGCAATGCACTTTCTCCAAGGTTTGATAAAGAATATAAACAAAAACTTTTTACTTGGCTTAACAATGAATATGAAACCAAGACAATTTATCCACCTAAATCAGCCATTTTCAATGCTTTAAACCTTGTGCCTATTGATAAAGTAAAAGTTGTAATAATTGGGCAAGACCCTTACCACACTGAAGGTCAAGCGGACGGCTTGGCTTTTAGTTGTCACAACGGCACACCACAACCAAGCCTTAAAAACATATATAAAGAAATTCACGATGATTTGGGCTTAACAATGTCTGCAAGCACAGATTTAACCCCATGGGCAAAGCAAGGTGTTGTTCTTTTAAACACAAGTTTAACAGTTGTTGCGCACCTTCCTGGCAGCCATGCAAATGACCTTTGGCACACTTTTACAAAGCAAATCATTGAAATTTTAAACGAACAAAATCAACCAATCGTTTTTATGCTTTGGGGCAATCACGCAAAATCATTTTTACCGTTGCTAACAAATCCAAATCATCTCATTTTGCAATCTGCGCACCCTAGCCCATTCTCTGCTTATAACGGATTTTTTGGTTGCAAGCATTTCAGCAAATGTAATCAATTTTTGCTTTCACATTGTGTTGAACCTATCAATTGGCAAATTTAACATCAAAAAAACAATTGACAAAAATATTTATCCTATTTATAATAAAAGCATTATGGGAATACTTTCATTTATATTTGCAGTTATTATTATCAGCAAAATTATTCTACCAATCAAGTTGTAGAAAGCGTTTTGCTGTTTTAAAATGTCAGCCCAACGCTGGCATTTTTTTAAAAATACCATAAAATAAGGAGAAAAACATGAAAAAAGAACAAGGCAATTTAAATTATGTTGCTATGGAAGAAGACATCTTAAAATTTTGGCAAGATAACGACATCTTTGGCAAATTGAAAGCAAAAAACAAGCAAACTGGCAAATATTTTGCAACACTTGACGGTCCTATCACAGCAAACTACATCATGGGTTTGCACCATGCTTATAACCGCACATTTAAAGATGCAATGATAAAATTTGCAGCACTTAAAGGCTATGATGAGCATTATCAAAACGGATTTGATGCTCACGGTTTGCCTGTTGAATTGCGTGTGGAACGTGAACTTGGGCTTAACAGCAAAAAAGATATTGAAAGTTATGGTATTGACAAATTTGTCAGCCAATGTATGCAAACTGTGGATAAGTATTCTGCTTTGCAAACACAAAGTTCAATTCGCCTTGGTCAATGGATGAACTGGGACGACAGTTACTACACCAACAGTGACAATAACATAACAACAATTTGGTATTTCTTGAAAAAGTGTCAAGAAAAAGGCTACATTGCAAACAGTCATCGCATTATGCGTTGGTGCACACGTTGCGGAACAAGCATAAGCGACCATGAAATGAGCGATGCTGATGCTTATCAAAACGACACTTGCCTTGCAATCTTCTTCAAATGTCCAATCAAAGGTTCAAATGAAGATATGCTTGTTTGGACAACCACCCCATGGACACTTACTGCCAATGTTGCAATTGCTGTTAATCCTGAATTTGATTACAACATTGTAAAAGTTAAATCTCAAGATAGAAATCTTGTTGTTTGTGCTGACCTTATGAAGGTTTTAAAAGATGATGTTGTTGAAGTTGTAAAAACCGTTAAAGGCAGTGAACTGGTTGGCAAAGTTTATGAAACATGCTTCCCAGAACTTGCTGAACAACAATTTGAACATAAAATTGTTGCTTGGGACGAAGTTCAAAAAACAGAAGGTACAGGTGCAGTTCACATTGCCCCAGGTTGCGGTGATGCGGACTTTGAATTGGGCAAAACATTAGGCTTAAAACAAGTATGCCCAATAAATGAATCTGGCATATATTATGACAATTTTGGTGTTTTTGCAGGCAAGAATGCCAACTGTGATGAAACACGTGATTTTGTGTTTGACTTGATGAAACAAAACAACAAATTGTATTATACACACAAATATACACACAGTTATCCACATTGTTGGAGATGCAAACAACCATTGTTATTCCGTTTGGTTGACCAATGGGTTATCAAAATGGACGAATTGCGTCCACAATTGATAAATGCAATTGAACCAGTAGAATTTCAACCTGATTTCATGAAAAAGCGTATGCTTGATTGGCTCAACAATATGGGCGATTGGGCAATTTCACGTTCTCGCTATTATGGCTTACCATTGCCATTCTACCCTTGCCAAAACTGTGGAAAACTTACAATTGTTGGCAGTTTGGAAGAATTTAAAAAATTGTCAAGCGAAGCCGAAGTAAATGCTTTGCCACATCTACACCGCCCTTATATTGATAAAATCCAAATCAATTGTCCACATTGTGGAAGCAAAGTTAGCCGTATAAAAGATGTTGGCGACTGCTGGCTTGATGCAGGTATCACACCTTTCAGCACAAAACATTATTTTGATGATGAAAGTTTCTTTGAAAAGAACTTCCCTATTGAATGTGTTATTGAAGGCAAAGAACAAATTCGTTTGTGGTTCTACAGTTTGCTTGTTATGAGTGTTGTCTTGACTGGCAAAGCACCATACAAAAAGATTGCCACCACCCCAATGCTTTTGGACCAAGAAGGCAAAAAACTTTCAAAATCAAGTCCTAACAATATACCTCTCGACACCGCATTTAAAGAAATTGGTGCAGATATCATTCGTTATAACTTTGTTGCCACCCCACTTATCAATGACGTTAAATTTGGCCGTGACACTTGTGATGAAGTTAAACGCAAATTGCTTGGACTTTGGAATGCTTATATATTCCTTAACACTTATGCAAGCATTGATAATCCAGACCTCACAGGCTACACTCCAGATGAAAGCAAATTGACATTTATGGATAAATGGCTTATCAATCGTGTTAATGAATTTACTGCAAATGCTAACACTTGCTACACAAACCAAGATTTTGGCGGTGTAAGCAAAGATTTTGAATTGCTTGTTGATGAACTTACAAATTGGTATATTCGCAACAATCGCCGTAGATTTTACAAGAGCGAAAACAATTTTGACACAATGAATGCTTATTTCTGCCTTAACTACGCACTCAAAAACATTTCAATGGCAATGTTCCCAATCGTTCCATTTATAAGTGAATATATTTGGCAAAACGCTGTGCGTGAATTGGATAAAAACGCAACTGAAAGTGTTGCCTTAAACGGATTTAAACAAAATGAATTTGTTGTTAAAGATTGTGGATACACTTTAAAGACCGACATTGTACGTGAAATTTTCACAATGGCAAGCAAGTTGAGAAACGAAAATCAAATCAAAGTTAAACAGCCATTAAAAACAATGTATATCAATGGCAACAAAGATGTTGCTGAAGCAGTTGACCTTTACAAAGATATTATTGAAAGCGAATTGAATATTAAAAATGTCGTTATGGAACATGATAACAGCAAATTTAATATTGAACTTTTAAATTTGGATTTCCGCAAAGCGGGTGCAGTGCTTAAAGGCGATGTTCAAAAAGTTAAAAATTATCTTGTTAATGCAACAGACAGCGAAATGACAAGTTATGTTGAAGGCTATAAATCTGGCAATGTAACAATCAAAGAATTTGCTAACTTAAGCCCAGAACTTTTCACAATTTCAACAAAAGCAAAAGATGAGTTTGTTATAGCAAATGAAAACGATATCACTGTTGTGCTTGATGTTACACTTGACCGCAACTTGATGCTTGAAGGCTTGTCACGTGAACTTATTCGTGCTTGCCAAGTTATGCGTAAAGACGCAAACTTTAATGTTGACGACCGCATTAATGTTGAATTTATAACAACAGGTGCTGACTTAACAGAAATTTTAAAAACTTATCAAGACAAAATAAAAGCTGAACTTTTGATATTGAATATCACTCACATTGATGCACCAGAAGCAACAAACAATGTTGAAATTGGCGATGAACAAATCACAATCAAGATGTCTAGAAAATAATAATTTAATGCAAACAAAAAATCCATCATGACCTGATGGATTTTTTATTGTAATGTTGACAAAACTTTTTTGATTAAATTTGAACAACTGCCATTGAATATTGTTTGCAATGCGAAATGCTGACATCAATATCTTCAACAAATTTTTCTCTTAAAATCTTTCGCAAATAAGGTGTAATGTTAATGTATGGTTTGCCTGACTCTTTGTGCAAAATTTCAATTTGAATATAGTCCACATCATCTTCATCTATCGCTTTTATAAATGCCTCTTTTGCACAATAAAATCCAGTTAAATGTTCAAGATAATTTTCAAAAGATTTTGCATATTCAATTTCATTTTTTGTAAAAATTCGTCGCAATCCGTCTTCTGTCAAATGTTCAAATCTTGACAAATTTTCAATATCAACCCCTATCATATTTATCCTTTTGATTTTTATTTTATTTCAAAAATTTATTAAAAATTTTAAATATTTTATGATTTTTGCTTATTTTTACTGATTTTTTATGCTTTTTGTTGCTATTTTAAATAATTTTTTAACTATTCACAAACTTCAGCATTAAAATCACAATCTTTAACAACCTTTCCTATTGCACCCCAATTGTAGCCTTTGTTGATTAAATGTCTTATCAATTTTTCTTTTGTCTTTTGGTCATTTGGCTTATTCTTTAAAAATTTATTTGCACTTGTTTCACACCCTTCAAGATCATCAAAATCACAAAGTAAATTATCAACAATTTGTTTATTTACACCAAATGAATATAATTTTTGTTTTAATTTATTTGCACTAAAAGTTGGATTTGATTTTATGTAGTTTTCAGCAAAAGCCTTGTCATCAATCAAGTTATAGTCTTTGAGTTTTTCAATAACGGATTTTATTGTTTTTGTTTCATACTCTTTTTTGTATAAATAATCTTTGATTTGTTTTTCAGTTTTCATGCTTGCAGACAAATACTTTGCAATCAAATTGAAAGCAACAATTCTATCACTTTCTTCAATTGCTTCAAAAAACAATTCGTCTTGAACCTTGCCTTTTTTGATACCATATTTCACAATACAATCACTGTGAATTTGATAATCTCCAATGTTTGTTTCAACAACAAAAACATTTACATTTTTGTTTGATTTTACTTTAAGTGCATAAACTTCCATGCAAACATATTAACACAACAATTTTAATTTGTTAATTAAAAACACAAACTTTTCATCACTTTTTTATAAAAAATTTATAATTTTTTTCAAAAAATATCAAAAATATAATAAAAAAGCAGGCATTTTGCCCACTTTTTTTAAAAATTTATTAAAATTATAAGTCAAAGATTGAACCTTGTTTAAAATTGTCTTTTTCAATTTCTTTATCAGTTGTTGAACTTTTTGCTTTTGTTTTTGGTTTAAACAAATTGTTTAAAACAAATCTATAGTCTCCTTGTGGTTCAACAATCGAATCTATATAAACTTCGCCATAAGCAACTTGCCTTTCATGCGTATATTCATCTTCATCATAATTTGTGATATTTATTTTTTGACCATCATAATCACTTGCTTCATCAGCGCCAGATGCCAAATAAATTAAGTTGCCAACTTTATTAAAATAATAGTAAGAATAACCTCTACCCATTTTAACCAACCCATTGCTAAAAGTTGAACATTCATCAAACTCAAGCGGAATAACAAACTTACCCTTTCTATTGATAATGCCATATTTATCGTGGCATAAAACTGCAAACAAATTTTCGCCAATATCATATATCCTATCAGCGACTGGTGGATAGACAACCTGCCCTTCGTCATTAATCAACATTTGATAATCACCCAAGCGTTCAATTCTCATAACCACTCCTTAAACTGGTCTCATGCTAACACAATTATCAAAACTTGTCAATAGGAATGTTGCGACAAAATTCGACAAAGATAAAATTTATAATTTTACACACTTATTCAGTTTTAGTTTTTACAAGTCATTTGCTTTTAAAAACAAATCAAAAGTGGTATTATCTAAATATCAAGGGGGAAATATGAAAATAAAAAAAATAACAGCATACGAAGTGATTGACAGCCGAGGCAATCCAACAGTTGAATGTGAAGTTTGTTTGGAAAATGGTGTCAAAGCCACTGCAATAGTTCCAAGTGGAGCATCGACTGGAGAACGTGAAGCGCTTGAACTTCGAGACGGAGGAAATCGTTATCACGGCAAAGGTGTCACAAAAGCTGTTGAAAATGTAAATAAAATAATAGCTAAACATATCGTTGGCATGAATGTGGAAAAGCAACAAGAAATTGACAAAGCAATGATAGAACTTGACGGAACTGAATTTAAAACAAATCTAGGTGCAAATGCCATATTATCCGTTAGCCTTGCCTGTGCAAGAGCAAATGCAATAAATAAAGGTAAATCTCTGTTTAAAACTTTAGGCAACGGATACAAACTTCCTATTCCAATGATGAACGTTATAAATGGTGGCGCTCATGCGGACAGCAATGTTGATTTCCAAGAATATATGATTGTTCCTGTTGGCGCAAAAACCTTCGCTCAAGCAATGCAAATGGCGAGCGAAACATTTATGGAATTAAAAAAGGTCTTAAAGCAAATGAAATACCCTACTGCCGTTGGCGATGAAGGCGGATTTGCCCCAAATTTCAAAAACAATGAGCAACCACTTGAAGCGATTGTGAAAGCAATTCAAAACGCAGGATATCAACCAAAAACAGACATTGCAATCGCTATGGACGTGGCAGCCAGCGAGTTTTACAACAAAGAAACAAAATTATATGAACTATCAAAAAGCAAAGCAGGTTCAAAAACCACTGCACAAATGATTGATTGGTATGCCAACCTTATCAAAAAATACCCTATCATATCAATTGAAGATCCATTAAGCGAAAATGATTGGGCAGGTTGGACAAAGATAACAAAAAAATTGGGTTCAAAAATCCAGTTAGTTGGCGACGATGTTTTTGTAACAAATAAAAAGATTTTTGCAGAAGGTATCAAAAAAGGTGTTGCCAACGCAATCCTTATTAAGTTGAATCAAATAGGAACTCTCACAGAGACGCTTGAAACAATCAATTTAGCCAAAGAAAATGGATACAATACAATTATCTCACACAGGAGTGGCGAAACTGAAGACACATTCATTGCGGACCTTGCAGTTGCTGTCAATGCTGGACAAATCAAATCTGGCTCAATCTGCAGAACTGACCGTGTTGCAAAATACAATCAACTTATACGCATTGAACGAGAACTTGGCAAAAAAGGAGTTTATTCAAAATGATAATCTCAATTGACGGCCCAGCAGGAAGCGGAAAATCAACTGTTGCAGATTTGCTTGCAAACAAACTTGGGTTTATTCATTTCAATTCCGGTTCTCTCTATCGTGCAATCACTGCTTATGCAATACAAAATAATCTAACACCTGAAACAATTGAACCAGAACTCACAAAACTCAAACTCTCAATTGTTTTTGTGGATAATCTTCAACATGTTGTTGTCAATAACAATGACTTAACAGCACACTTAAGGGACAACAATGTAAGCGAATCGACACCATATTTTAGCAAGATAAAACAAGTAAGAAAAATAGTTGACGACACACAAAGAAAATTTGTTTCAACTCACAATGTCGTTATTGAAGGCAGAGATATTGGCAGTTTTGTATTCCCGAATGCTGACTATAAATTTTATTTAGATTGCAGTGTTGATGTTAGAGCAAAACGAAGATACAAAGAAGAAAAATCAAAAGGAACTAATGTATCATTTAAAGAGATAAAACAACAGATTATTGACCGTGACAATTTTGACAAGAACAAACCTATAGCCCCTCTTGTGATCCCCGAAGGCGCAATCATAATTGATTCTACACACAAAACAGCCAAGCAAGTTGCTGATAAAATGTGTAAAATAATACTAAAAAATTTCAAAAAACAAGAAAAATCACGCAAAAATTAACAAAAATAATAAATTTTCTGTAAAAACTATCTTTACACAAGAAAAAAGCAACAACTGAAGTTGTTGTTTTTTGTTTTCAATAATTATACTATTTCAAAAACATCAAACATAACCAATTATGACTATTAAGCACTGTCTGTTGTTGATACACTGACATTATCTTCAAACCTTTTAATAAAAAACATACAAATAAATAAAATTTATTTTGATTTTGCTATTGACAAGTTGACTGTTTAGTGATATCATAACCGCCGTCTAGAAATTTAACACTTTAAATTTAACAAAATTTATCAAAATACGACAAAAAGTATAACATTTTCCAGCAAAACAGTTAAACCAATATAAAATTTTTTCAAAAATGGGTATTGACAAACTGGCAAACCTGCCTTATACTTTAGGCGTATTCAAGGGGGAAACCATGAACAAAATCACAATAGATCAATTTATATTTATCTGCAATGAATATCTTGGAGATTCTACTTCATCATTCATTGAATTTTTGTATAAGAAAGGTTATGTTGATGACACATACAATTTTAGTGATTCTATCAGCATAGACAGTTCTGCTTTGAAAGATATCAGACTCAACACACAAGACATTGTTACAAACAAAAACAAATTCAAAGCCATTGTTGAATTTTTTGTGAAAAACAACGAAATGATAGAAGGCAAAAAAGTTGTGCAAGAAAATTTCCTTAAACAAATCACAACAGCACTCGCTTCAAGCAACACAACACTTGCAATTTCAGATTCTTGTTATGAAGAACTTTCATCAAATTTTGATATGTACAGCAAAGATATGAGTGTCCCAAAATCTCACCCAAAACTTAACTTCTTGCGCAAAAAGGTTTTGATTCCTTCAGTTATTATCGGTGCTGGTTGTGGTGCACTTTCAGGCATCATGTCAACAGTTAAAAATGTTGCAAACAGCAGTTTTGTATCACCTAACGTTTTGGCAAATGTTGCATCTTGGGCTTCTGCAGGTTTCCTTTGTGGTTTGGTTGCAGTGCCAGCAATAACAATGGTTGTAAACAAAACAACAAGAGCGCACTATTCAAAGAAATACTGTCAAAAATCAAACAATTTGGACATCATGCGTACAGCCGATATCCAAACTTTGGCAGAACTTGAAAATTCAGCAAACGTTTTACCTATCAAACAATTAATGGAAAAAATCCATTCTTCAAACGAAAAAATCCTTACCAACGAAAAAGGTAACTGGTTCCAACGTAACATCACAAACAGATTCTTCCTTAAAAAGATTCATAGAAATCAATTGTGGGCATTAAATTCATACATTCATAGTTTACGTCAAACAGCAATGAGCGCAAACACAACTGAAGAATATAACAGATGTGCACTCATGTTGGACTACATTGACAGAAATCTTACCCGTGACATGCGCGAAAACTTTGTTAATTACTCAACAAAAGACAACAAACTCAACAATTCAGATATTTATGCAACAATCATGATGGGCAATTTGAAGAAAGGTTCTGTTAAAGATATTAAAGACAAATGCTACAATATTGTTCGCACATTATCTTTGGAACACTACTCATCAGAAAATCCATCTGCAACATTGTTCAATTTAGCTACATCTATTGAAGAATTCAGTGCTGAAACTGTGCTTGATGAATCATTAGATGCTGAACAAGCAGTCGTTGCGAACCAAGAAGAAACTCATACAGTTGAAACTGAACAAGCTACACCTGAAGTTGTTACAGAAGAAACTGCCCCAGTCGTTGAACAATCAACAACTGAAGAACAAAACATTGTAACAGAAGAAGCCGTAGAATCAACTGAAGAAGTTGTAAATCATGAAGAAACTCCACTTTTACCTAAAGCAATTTTACGTTCAGCTTTGCGTAATCCAAGTTCCGCTTTATCAGTAAAAATCAACGACAAATATAAAACAAAATACAAAGTAACAATCAATTTGAATGGCGAAACAAAGAAAATTGATGTTAGAAAATCTGGCGACCAAGAACTTGACCACACATTAATTGAAGGTGCAATTTCTGGAGCATTGAGCACATGGTTAAACAAAGGTGCAGACAGTGTTGAAGAAACAACTATTGAAGAAACTTCAACAACAACTGAAGCTCCTGTTACAACAAATCAAACATCAGAACAACTTTCAATATTCTAAATTTAAATTATAAAAAAATGAATTCAATTTTGGATTCATTTTTTTGTTTTTTATTAAACAAATAAATATATTAAAAAAACATTATTTACAATTAAAAAATAAATTTTTGTAAAAAAAATATATGAAAATTTATGTTTTTTCATATATTTTATATTATTTAATTAATTTTTATTTTAATAATTTTGTTTTTCCATTTCAAAATATGCTTGAGGGTGACCACACACTGGGCATACTGCCGGAGCAGTTTTTCCAACATGTTTATGACCACAATTGCGACAAACCCACACAACAACTTCTTTCTTCACAAAACATTTTTTCTTCTTAACATTTTCTGCCAAAGCGTTATATCTTGCTTCGTGTTCTGCTTCGATTTTAGCAACGCCTTCAAACATTTTTGCAATTTCAGCAAAGCCTTCTTTCTTGGCTGTTTCAGCAAAATGTTTATACATATCTGTCCACTCATAATTTTCACCAGCGGCAGCATCTTTGAGATTTGTTAAAGTATCTGGAACTTCTCCACCATGCAAAAGTTTAAACCAAAGTTTTGCGTGTTCTTTTTCATTATCAGCAGTTTCAGTGAAAATTGCTGAAATTTGTTCATATCCTTCCTTCTTCGCTTTGCTTGCATAAAAAGTGTATTTATTTCTTGCTTGACTTTCGCCTGCAAAAGCAGTCATCAAATTCTTTTCTGTTTGTGTACCTTTTAATTCTTTCATTATTTCTCCTTAAAGTTAAGTGGCAAAAATCTGTCACTTATTATTATAATACAATATATCAAAACATTTTTCAAACCAATTTTGAACAGTTTAAATATTTTATCATTAATATATTTGTTGATATCAAACTGACAAATTGCAGTAAAAGTGATTGCCTATTTTAGCCTATCCTTTTTTCTAATCATACCCTTTTCTTTACCATTATTTAAAGGCATATAATATCTTCTATCTTTCAATTTGTCTGGCAAATATTGTTGTTTTACATATCCACCATAATTATGTGGATATTTATATTCTGGTGGATTTTCAACTTCATAATGGTAGTTTTTTAAATGCTCTGGCACATTGTCGTCAGGATTAAGTTTTGCATCTTCTTTTGCCATATTCAATGCAACCACTACACTATTTGATTTTTCTGCTTCACAGACATAAATAATTGCATGAGCAAGTGGAATTTCGCCTTCAGGAAGCCCAAGATTTTTAACAGCATTCATTGCAACCATTGCCATTAAACTTGCATTACTATCCGCCATACCAACATCTTCGCTTGCATGCGCAATAAGCCTTCTGCAAATAAGCAACGGGTCACAACCTGCTTCAATCAATCTAAAAGCATAATACAATGCAGCATCTGTGTCACTACCCCTCAAACTCTTACAAAAAGCGCTTAACATATCATAGTAAGTGTTTTCGTCAACCGATATAACAGGTTGCTGTATGCACTGACTTGCAACTAATTTATCAATGTGAATTGTTCCAGTTTTGTCTGGTTTTGTTGTTGTTACTGCCAGTTCCAAGGCATTATAGCAACTTCTTAAATCACCATTTGCAAACATTGCAAAATGATTTAACGCATCAGCATCAAGTTTAATTTTGATTTTGCCATAACCACGTTCTTTATCTTTTATCGCCATCAAAACAGCATCTTTTAAGTCATTTGCTGTCAATGGCAAGAACTTGAACACTCTACATCTGCTTACAATAGCAGGTGTCATACTAATATGAGGATTTTCAGTTGTTGTACCAATGAATGTGATATATCCACGTTCAACCGCTTCAAGCACGCAATCACTTTGTGCCTTGCTCCAACGGTGACATTCGTCCAATATAAGCACAGTACTTTTGCCCGTCAGTTCAAAATGTTGTTTTGCTTGTTCTATAACATGTTTAGCATCAGCAACACCACTTGAAACCGCATTCAACTTCACATATTCAAGCCCTAACGAATCTGCAACTATATATGCCAATGTGGTTTTGCCCACACCTGGCGGACCATAAAAAATACAACTACCCAAACGATTCACTTGTAAAGCACGCCTTATCAAACTATCCTTGCCAACAATGCGTGCTTGTCCGATAAATTCATTTAAATTTTTAGCCCTCATTCTTTCAGCCAATGGGGTCATATCAAATTCAATATCTTCACTAATTTTTGTCATGTTTATATTATATCAAATATACAAAAAATTTCCAACTATTTAGTTTACTATAAGGCGCTTTTTAACATCTTTGCTTACATAATCTAGACAAAATTTTAATTTATACTTGTTCTGTTTTATTTGCAATTTATCCGATGTAAAATTTATATTTAAAATCTTTTTTACAATCCTAATATACCTTGCAAATTGATGACAATCTGAAATGTTAAATAGATTGTTGACAATCTCCAGTTCCGCCTGCCTTTTGAAATTGGTTAAATCAAAATCATTTGAAGATATATTCATTTGTAAATACTTGTACCATTTTTTATTGTTAATTTCTATTGTGACTTTTCCTAGACCTGTAAAAATAAAATCCCCATTTTTTAAACCTGTGTTAGTAACATTTTCGAACTTAATTGTTTTTCCACCACGTTTTAAAAACACATCGTTATTTACAACAAGACATGAACAAAAGCCAACGTGTATTTTATGCCTTTTGACAGAGCAAAAACAAATCCGACCTTGTTCAAACTTTAATTCAGGCATAGGATAGACCTTGTTCTTTGTATATCCCTTGATTGCCAGCACAATAGAAAATGTGAAAATATAAATAGCAAAAAATAGCATATAACAATATTTTCCAAATATCAAATTTTAAAAATAATTGATAATATTTTAATTATTTGACTTTTTAAAAATAAAAACATATTATTAAATTAATAAAAATGGTTAAAAATTAAAATATTTTTGCTAAAAATAATAAAAAATATAATAAAAT
>JBNMLD010000008.1:0-26228 GCA_050874685.1 Candidatus Onthoplasma sp.
GGTTGAAATTGCAGATAGTTTGATGGAAATCAAATCGGTTTGCAAATGTGGCAGAAAGGCTAATGTCAATGCAAGGTTTGTTAATGGCAAAATCACATTAACAGGGCAAGAAGTTGTGATTGGTGGAGATGAGACTTACGAGGGCATGTGTTTCACCTGTTTTTTACAGCAACTTAAAGAACAAGAAAAGCAAGATTAAAGCGCATTTAAATGTTTAAAATAAGCTTTAAAACAACAAAAAAGCACAGTTAAATTTGTGCTTTTTTACTGCTTTATAATGGAGATTAGTCGATGTCATCAGTTGAACATGCCATGCGATTTTCATATTCTATATAAGATTTCACAACAAGGTCAATCAAATCTTTTGTGTTATATTTTTTATAAACATATTTAACATCTTTTTCAATTTCACTGAAAATAACTTGTTTGTCTTCTTCGTTTGCATTTGCGATATGTCTTGTATTTATGTCAAAAGATACACCGTTTTTGTTAATTGTTTGCAAACCAAGGCAAAAGTGGTTAGGGATTGCATTGTAACTGATAACATCAAATAAGCAAAACTTTGTTTTTGGTGCCTTTGGCACAAATCTGCAAGATTTTTCATATTTGCGCATCAATTCATCAGGTTCTTCTTTGCAAAAATAAGAGCATGCTTTGCCACCGATTGAAGAGTATTCAACCATTTGACCATCGACTTGCACATATTTAGGTAAAGCAAATATAAATGAACAAAATTGGTCTTCTTTACTTGAAAATTTGTAATCAACAATCTTTTTCACATCAATATCACGAGCATTGCCCATGAAAGCGGTTGTGCCACAAATTGTTGGATAATCTATTGAAAGACCATATTTTTTTATACCATTGATTTTTTCTTCAATATTGTCAAATAAAAATGTTCTGTGACTGCAAACTTGGTGCATGTAAATATTATAATCACCTGATTGAGCAAGGTAATCGAACAAGTTTTGTAAATAATCTTGATATTCATCTATTGATGAAAATGTTGTTTTATTAAATTTTGCCATGCGCAAATAGTAGCAAATTTCAGTGTGCTTGTCAATACCAGATTAAAAATCAATGCCGTTTTGTGTTAAAAAAGACCGCATAAAAAATGCTGGGTTATAAGTGCAATCATTTTGTAAATAAATATAACTTTTAAGCAAAACAAATCTTTGCAAACAAATATTAAATTTTAACTTTTAGATGCAAATAATATCAAATATTTGGCATAAGATACAATATGAAAAAAATTGTGTTTACTGGTGGCGGAACTTATGGACATGCTATGCCAAATGTGTATTTGATTGAAGAATTTAAAGATACAAACAAGTATGAGTGTTATTATTTAGGTAGCGCTGGGATTGAAAAACGCCTTGTTGAAAACTATGTTAAAGAATATTTTTGTTTGCCGGCTGTAAAACTTGTTCGTGGCAAGATTTGGACAAATTTAAAGATACCTTTTGTGCTAATCAAGGCAATTTGCAAAGCAAAAAAAGCATTAAAACAAATAAAACCAGATGTTGTTTTCAGCAAAGGCGGATATGTTGCGTTGCCTGTTTGTATTGCTGCAAAAATGTTGAAGATACCAGTGATTGCACATGAAAGCGATTATAGTTTTGGCTTGGCAAACAAGATAATTTTAAAAACATGTCAAACCATGTGCGTTAATTTTGAACATTTAACCAGCAAAAATAAAAAGATAGTATATACAGGGCCAATTTTTAGCAAGGCTTTTGAAAAAAATGATGTAAAATTATCTTCAACCAGTCTGGTTAATAGGTTGCACGTAAACTTAAACCCTAATTTGCCAACCATGTTGGTTGTTGGTGGTTCGCTTGGCGCTGTAAAAATCAATGAAATGGTGTGTGTTAATGCAAAATACTTACAAACAAAATTTAACATTATCCACATCACAGGCAAGGGGAACAAGCAAATGCGTTCATTTGGCAATTATAATGCGTTTGAAATGATTGAAGATATGAATACAATTTACAACTCTGTTGATTTTGTTTTAAGCAGGGCAGGGGCTGGCGTTACGGCAGAATGTTATTTTAAAAATTTGCCAATGATTTTAATTCCGCTTGAAAACAAAGCAAGCAGGGGTGACCAAGTGCAAAATGCTGAATATTATGTTCAGCACGATGTTGCAATTTTGCTTCATGAACATGATTTAACTGCCGAAATTTTAAAAACAGAAATTGAAAAATTTTATAAAGACCTGCCTAAATATAAGCAGAATTACAAATCTCAAAAACAAATAAATGGCAGAGAAAAGATTGTTGAAATGATTAAAGAAACAATCTCAAAAGGTTAGATATTCAGCTAAAATATTGCTTGTATTAAAACAATTTAGACATATTTTAGACATAATAATTTGTTTGATAAAATAAAGTTGATAGGTTTAAAACGTCTGTGAATATTGTTTATAATAAAACAAAATCAACCCTTTGTTTGAGATTGTAAGTGCGATTTGTGAATCATAAAAAAAGATTAAGCCGCTGGCTTAATCTTTTTTGTAAATGCTTTCAAAAGGGAAATTTATGTTTTCAAGTAGGTATTGGCGGTCGTCTTCCAAAGCGCCGTTCTGTTCTTCTTTTATTTGAGTTTCAAACCACTTTTCAATGCTTTTAAACTTTGGCAATGTTTTAACTTTGTCATAATCGCCAGCAACAGATTTTAAAAGTTCAATCAAAAGATTGTAATTTTTAAACCATTCAGTTTTTCTTTGTGACTTTGGAGTGGTGTGGTCAATAAAATCAAAACCAATTTTGTTTAGTTCATATTCACGGTCTGGATTTATAGCACCATTTTTTTCATCTTTCATTTGTTGCCTTTGCCATTGCAAGGTTTTGTTTGTTTTGTACTTGCCGTCAGAACTAAATTTTGAACCATTTGTGTTTATCATTTTTTGTATATATCTTTCTTGATAATTCTGCCAAGTTGTTAAACTTTCATCATTCTTAACCTTATCATAGCACCAATAAAAATGAATATTGTTTAGCAATTTTTCTCTATAAGGCTTGATAATGTTGTTTTTGTATTCGTCTCGTTGTTCACGCACAAATTTTGCCAACATTTTTTCATTTTCATCTTGTGCTTTTATATTTGGATAATGTCCATTGTCTTTTAAAAAATGTGTTAATTTAATATAACTTCTTAACCATATATCATCATTCATAAATTCACCTTTGCCACAAAAATGTATAAAAACAATATTACATCAAATAAAGCACTTGTCAATACTGAAAAACAAATATTTGATTATAATTTCAAAAACCAAACAAAAAAATTGAGTTACACGCTCAATTTTTTGTTGTCTAAATTTCTTAATTATTTTTTTAATCATTCCAATTCCAGTTTTCAATTTCAGGCATATCAACACCATACTCATCAATGTATGCGGTGTGTTGTTTCAATTTATTATTCATTTCACGTCTAATTTTGGTTTCAATAGTTTTGTCAAGTTTCAAACAATCCAATGCTTTAAGCACCAAATGGAAGCGGTCAGTGTGATTTCTAACGCGCATATCAAATGCTGTTGTGATACTGCCTTCTTCCATATAACCAGCAACATGCATGTCTTGGTTGTGTCGGTTGTAGGTAAGAGTGTGAATAAGTTGAGGGTAGCCATGGAAATTGAAAAGAATAGGTTTGTCTTTTGTGAAAATCGCATCATATTCTTTATCTGTCAAACCGTGTGGGTGTGTGTTGTTTGATACAAGTTTCATCAAATCAACCACATTCACAAATCTAATATTCAAATCTGGCAAATATTCATGCAATAATTTTGCACCAGCAAGAGATTCAATTGTTGGGGTAGCACCACAGCAGGCAATTACAATATCAGCATTTTTGCTGTTGCCAAAACTAGCCCAATCCCAAATTGACAAGCCTTTTTCACAATGTTCTTTTGCTTCGTCCATGCTTAACCATTGATAACTTGGATGTTTGCTTGCAACAATCACATTGATGTAGTTTTTGCTTTTTGCACAATGGTCATAGCAAGAGAGTAGGCAGTTTGCGTCAGCAGGTAAATAAGCCCTTATAATATCTTTATCTTTTGTGGCAATCAAATCCAGTAAGCCTGGGTCTTGATGCGTGAAGCCGTTATGGTCTTGTTGCCAAACATTGCTTGCAAGGATAAGGTTTAAAGAACTGATTGGTTTGCGCCAGGGTACATGTTTGCAGGCTTTAAGCCATTTTGCGTGTTGAGCAATCATGCTGTCAACAACTCTGATAAATGCTTCATAACTGTCAAACATACCATGCCTGCCAGTAAGCAAGTATCCTTCAAGCCAGCCTTCACATATATGTTCACTTAAGAAACTATCCATAACATGACCATCATTTGCCAAATTTTCGTCAGTGGAAAGTTTTTTGGCATTAAAATTACGGTTAGAAGTTTCAAAAACTTTGTAAAGACGATTTGAATTGTTTTCATCAGGGCTAAATATGCGGTAATTGTTTTTATTCATGCTTAACAAATCACGCACATAACCACCTAATTCAAACATGTCTTGGGCTTTTGTTGTGCCATGACCTTTAAACTTCACTGCATATTTTTCAAATTTTGGAGTTTTAAGTTCTTTTAAAATGCGTCCGCCGTTGGTGTAAGGGCTTGCACACATACGTTTATTGCCTGTTGGCAAAATGTCTGTGATGTATTTATATGGAACATAGTTTTCATCAAACAACTCATCAGGTTTGTAACTTTCAAGCCAAGATTTAAGTTGATTTAAATCGTCTTGATTTTTGATAACAAGAGGAATTTGGTGTGCTCTCCAAAAGCCTTCAATTGCTTTTCCGTCAACAGTTTTTGGCCCAGTCCAGCCTTTAGGTGTGCGCAAAACTATCATAGGGTAAATAGGTGTTGAATTTTTATATTTATCAGCATTCTTGCGGATATCATTTAAACTTTCAACCGCTTTATCCATTGCTTTTGCCATTTTAATGTGCATTGTTTTTGGTTCGTTGCCTTCAACAAAGATAGGAGCATAACCATAGCCATTAAAAAGACTAATCAATTGTTGTTTTGGTAATCTTGAAAGCACTGTTGGATTGTTGATTTTGTATCCGTTCAAATGGAGTATAGGCAACACAAAGCCGTCCATTTTTGGATTTAAAAATTTGTTTCCGTGCCAAGCGGTTGCAAGTGGTCCGGTTTCTGCTTCGCCATCGCCAACTATAACTGTGGCAATCAAATTTGTATTATCCATAACTGCGCCAAAAGCATGGGCTAGAGAGTATCCTAACTCGCCACCTTCATGCATTGAACCTGGTGTTTCTGGCACACAGTGAGAACCAATACCACCTGGGAAAGAAAATTGCTTGCAAAACTTTTGCATGCCGTCATGTGAAAAATTTATGTCAGGGTAGTATTCAGTGTAAGTTCCTTCCATATAGCAGTTTGATGTTAAAAAATTTCCACCATGACCAGGGCCAGAAAGCAAAATCATATCAAGGTCATATTTTTTTATAACACGATTGCAATGTGCATAGATAAAATTTTGACCAGGCACAGTGCCCCAGTGACCAACCAGTTTTTGCTTTATGTCATCAAGGCAAAGGTCATGGTCACGCATCAATGGATTTTTAAGAAGATATAATTGAGCAACGGATAAATAGTTGCAAGCACGCCAATATGCGTCCAAACTTTGCATATATTCTTTTGAAAAATAATTTTCTTTCATTTTCACCCCTTAAAATTAAAAAGCAAAATTTTTCTACTTTTCATATTATAATATGATTATACTCTAAATTAGCCCAAATTAAAAATGATTGAAAACATGATTTGTAAATATTTTGCCAGATATTATCATGTTTTGCAAAACAAACAAATTTTTTATGTTTTCAAAAACATTAAGCTTTTTGTGGGTAAAATGAGAATATACCACGCAAATAAGGGGTGGTAAATATCCCAGTATATATTGCTTTTCTCACATAGGTATGGTGTGTCAACTAAAAAAAACAAACTGCAAACATTTTAATTTGCAATTTGTTTTTCAATATCAATTGTCTGTTTTTCCACAAATTCAAAAGCCCTTTGGCTTTCAGTTGTGTCCATTTTAAATTTTCCACATTTAGGATAACCCCAAATATTAAAAATTTTTGGGCCTATCCAACTGTTACCGTTTGTGTTGTGGTTTGTGGCATAAATCACAGATAAACCTGCCTTTTGAGGTGGCGGACATGCAATTTTTAAAGCAAAACGCACCAACCAGTTCACTGACTTGTGATAATGATTTGTCATTTTTGTAAGTGTGAGCCCAGGGTGAGCAATTGAAAACTTGATGTCAGGGTTTTGTTTAAATAATTCTGAAAAAGCATACATTGCCACACGTTTGCTGTTGCCATAAATTTTATTGATTCTTGTTGGCTGCTTAAATTGAATATCTTCAAAATTAATTTTTGAATATTTGTAAGCAAAGCTTCCCATATATATAATTTTTGTGTTGTTTTGTTTAAAGTAGGGGAGTAATTTCTTGGTTATATAGTATGGCATGAGGCAGTTTGTTTGATAGATGTTGTCAAAGCCCAAATCAGTGACTTTACGTTTTATATTGTAAACACCGGCGTTATGAATAAAATAATCAATGTGTGACAACCTGATTGTTTTTAAAAATGTTTCAACAGATTGCTTGTTGCATAAATCTAAATTTACATATTTGATATGCGTGTTTGGATATTGTTTTAATATGGTATCAATCAAACTTTTTGTTTTTTGTTCATCGCGATTGGCAAAAATTAAATTGCAATTTAAACTTGCAAAATGCTTTGAAATTTCGCTTCCTATTCCACCATCTGCACCTGTAATTAACACAGTTTTGTCTGCTAAAAAATTATAGTTTTTTAAAAATTTTTTTATTGTCATTGATAGAGATATTATCACAAAATAATAAATTTTTCAAATATATATAATATTTTTTCATTTTATCAAAGCGTATTAAATCCTAAGCAACAATAAAATTTTTCAAAAATACTACAAAAAACACTGCAAAATTTGAAAAATAAAAATTTTTTTGCATGTTGCCATAATTTTTAACAGTTTTTTATATTTTTTTAGATTTTGATAAAAAAACATAAAAAAACAAATTAATGTTTGACTGAAAAATGTTTTTAAGGTATAATAAAAAAAATAAAATGTAGAATACAGCACATTGTTTACAAATTTTATATGCTAATTTGCTGATTATATAAATAAGATAAAAAGAGAGAAAATTATGAAAATTGCAATTTCGATTGATAGTGCATGTGATTTGCCAAAAGAAGTTATCAAAGAAAATAACATTTTTTGCATGCCTTATTTTGTAACCATGGGGGAAGAAGAATTTCGTGATGGCATAAACGTTACAAGTCAAGATTTGTTTAAATATGTAAAAGAAAAAGGGGTTCTTCCAAAAACTGGTGCTCCTAGTGCGGAAATGTTTAAAGAATATTTCACAAATATTTTAAAAGATTATGATGCAGTTATTCACATCAGTTTGTCAGATAAAATGACCTCTGCTTTTGCAAATGCTAAACTTGGGGTAGAAGGAATGCAAAATGTGTACTTGGTGGATAGTATGTCGCTTTCATCAGGTATTGCGTTGATTGCATTAAAATGTGTTGAAAAAGTAAAAGAAGGCAAAGAACCTGAACAAATTGTTAAAGAGCTTGAAGCACTTCGCCCTTATGTTCAAGCCAGTTTTTTGGTTGACACATTGAAATTTTTATATAAAGGTGGCAGGTGCAGTTCTTTAGCACTTATTGGCGCAACAATATTGATGCTTAAACCACAAATTTCTGTTATAAATGGTGAAATGAAAGTTACAAAAAAATACATGGGCGGGATCAATGGTTGCTTGAAAAAATATGTGGAAGATATGCTTAAAAAATCAAACCCAGATTTGTCAGTTGCCTTTGTAACCCACAGTAGCCCAATGGCAATCAGTGCGTCAATATGCGATCGTCTGCGTGAGTATGGCTTTAAGCAGGTTTATGATGTTGATGCAAGTTCAACCATCAGTTCACACTGCGGGCCAGGGACTCTTGGCATTTTGTTTATCAATAAAGAGCCAGAAACAGATGCCAACAATGCTTAATTTGTTTGGTCTATAAAATCCTAAATAGATATAAAAAAGCCCCATTCGGGGCTTTTTTTAATACTTTTTATTAATAATCTTTAAAGCTGTGGTTTTGTATTCTTTATTGACAACAAAAAAGTGCATCAAAGTGCACTTCTAAATGGGGTGGATAGAGGGACTCGAACCCACGACAACCAGATCCACAATCTGGCGCTCTACCAACTGAACTATATCCACCATATAACAAAATATTGCCCGTTAAGGCAATATTGGCTGGGGTAGCTAGATTCGAACTAGCGCGTGCAAGAGTCAAAGTCTTGTGCCTTACCGCCTGGCGATACCCCATTGTGGTGCGGATGAAGGGACTTGAACCCCCACGGTCACCCACTAGATCCTAAGTCTAGCGCGTCTGCCAATTTCGCCACATCCGCAAAAGGGCGAACAGCCCGCTATTAGAAAAATGGTGGCTCATCCGGGACTTGAACCCGGGACACCATGATTAAAAGTCATGTGCTCTACCAACTGAGCTAATGAACCACAAAATTAAGATAAATTGAATTGCGCTAAATGTGTTTTTATCACTAGCGACTTTTGTATTATACACTATAGAAAATAAAAAAACAAGTATTTTTTGCAAAAAAAATGAAAATTTTTAATTTTTTTTATAACCTATAATTTTGTTGTGATGTTGCGTAACTTATAGACCTTTTTTACCAATGTTAATTCAAATAAAATGAGGCATTATTGCGTATAAAGCCGATAAATTGCTGATTTTATAGTATGCTTACGATTTGGCGGTTAAATGTTTTTATGTCAACAGAAATTTGTTTAATGAAAAGTAAATGATTATATTTAGGTAAATCTATAAGTGTGGTAATGGGGGGGGTAGCAGTCTAGATACATCGCATTTATTGTTGTTAATAAAGATTCATGTATGTGGAGCATGAAAAACTATGTGGTTATTAAAAATTTATAAAATTAAGTGAATTTTACAAAATTAACTTGACACCAGCAACTTTAATATGATATTATTACGCATGTTCAAGTGCGGGTGTAGCTCAATGGTAGAGCGCTAGCCTTCCAAGCTAGTTACGAGGGTTCGATTCCCTTCACCCGCTCCAAATAATTCTATTCTTGAAATAGCATAATTAATATGCGCCAATAGCTCAGCTGGATAGAGCATCGCCCTTCTAAGGCGGGGGTCGGGGGTTCGAACCCCTCTTGGCGCACCACAAAAAAACGCAAGTTTGCAATGCTTGCGTTTTTTATTGTGATTAACAATAAACTGGATTTATGAGCAATAGCGAAGTAAATCAGTTTTTTATTTTTGTGTTAGATGCCTTTTCCTTGGTTGGCAAGATAGAATTGATAAGATTCATAGTAATCTTTTGCGAAGCAACTTTCAGAATGTTCATCTAATCTAAATCCAGCATTTAATACTGCAATTTCCATGGCTTTGCCAATTTTTTCAGCAGTGTTTTTCTCGCCAAGTTTTGCAAGCAGAGAAGTGTAGGCATTTTCAAAGGCTTCTATTGGATAAGATGTATATTTCAAATTTTTAGTGAAGCGGTGAATCCTTGTGTCTTGAAAAGGAAGCCATTCATAATCCACTTTTAAAATACTGTTTCTAAAATAATCGGGACTGCCTTCAATGTCATTGTAAATTTTTTCTTCAACACAAACGTGTTTATGGATATTTGATTTAGAATCTTCAAACGGTACATGGCGATATATTTTACCTTTAAAATGTTGCATATCTGGGATAGGTAATAGACAGGTTGAAAAGTCTGCATAAGAAGTATCGCTTCCGCCAGTTGCATCTTCAAAATAAGTGCCTTGAATACCATAATATGGGTCATTAATTCTTATAAGATTTGTTACATGACCAGTTACAAAGCCAGGTTCATTTGTGTCTTTATCAGTGTGGAAAATGTTAAATTGGTCAACATAAGCTACTAAATCAGGTGTGTTTAAGCGGTCGATAATGGCTTTTACAAATGAGGCATAACCAACACAGCAAAAGTGTTTATATTCATCGCTCAAACCAAGCAATGTGGCTTCAGATTCACGGCTCATTGTGTTTGTTTTTGCGCTGCCACTATACTTAAATTTTGATGCCAATTCATGAATGTATAGCATTGTTTCGTAAGGTGTTAAACGTAAATCTTTGATTTTTTGCACAATGTGGTCAATTTTTTTATTTACTTCCAAGACTATAGACAATGTCCAACATCTAACTGTTGTGTCACTGTCTTTATTTTCAGGTAGGTCAATACCTTCATGGAATAATATGCAATCGTGGTGACCAGCTTGTTCAATTTTTCTGTTTAAATACAACAACTTATCCACTTCAGCAGGGTGATAAGCATAAGGAACATCAGCTTTTTTGTTTTGTTTAGGGCATGTTATAACAAGCACAAATTTTTTATTTTGTTTGTACTTGTCAATATTTTTGTCAATTTCTTCAAAATTTGTACTCAATTCATCTTTGTTGATAATTATTGCAAGTTGGTTTAACTCAAATTCAATGCGCATATACGTTCTCCTAATAAAAGCATTTTAACATAAACATTGCCATTTTTCAATAATTTTTTTAATATTTGAAAAAATCATGCTAAACATTTAAAAAATTGTGTATTTTTCATGATTTTTTAATATTTTTTAAGCAAAAGATAACTAAAAATCGACAATGAAATGATTTTTGTTTAAAAACATAATGCTCAAATTATTATGAAAATTGTTTTTAATTTGATATAATCAAATAGTCAAAATTTTAAATTGTTGACAACTTAAATAACAATAAAGATTAGTGCAACAAATTTTGTGATGATTGTTAAATATGTACAATAAAATCAAAAGGAGTTTGATTATATGCTTGAACTTGTAAATATAAAAAAGCAGTATCAATTGAAAGACCAAACTGTTGATGCTCTTAAAGGCATCAATTTATGTTTCCGCCGTAATGAATTTGCTTCAATTTTAGGGCCAAGCGGTTGTGGCAAAACCACAATGCTAAACATCATTGGCGGTTTGGACCGTTACACAGACGGCGATTTGCTGATTGATGGTGTTTCAACAAAGCAGTTTAAAGATAAAGATTGGGATAATTATCGCAACCATAGAGTTGGATTTGTTTTTCAAAGTTACAACTTGATACCACATCAAACGGTGCTTGAGAATGTGGAACTTGCTTTAACTTTAAGCGGTATCAAGAAAAAGGAACGAAGAGAACGTGCCATTGCAGTGCTTGAAAAAGTTGGATTGGGGGATAAATTGAAGTCTAAACCAAATCAACTTTCTGGTGGACAAATGCAAAGGGTTGCCATTGCAAGGGCTTTGGTTAACGACCCAGAAATTATTTTGGCAGATGAACCAACTGGCGCATTGGATAGCAAAACAAGTGTTCAAATCATGGACTTGCTTAAAGAAGTAAGCAAAGATAGGCTTGTTATTATGGTTACGCACAATCCTGAATTGGCAATCAAATATTCAACCCGTATTGTCCGCTTCCTTGATGGCGAATTGGTTGAAGATAGCAAACCATATACTCATGCTCAAGCAGAAAAGGAAATTGAAAAACACAAAGCAAAACTTGCAAAGCAACAAGAGAAGTCTGCCTTTGTAAAAACAGAAAAGAAAAAGTCTATGTCATTTTTCACAGCTCTTGGCTTAAGTTTCAAAAATATGCTCACAAAAAAGGGCAGAACAATTATGGTATCGTTTGCAGGGAGCATCGGTATCATTGGTATAGCCTTGATTTTGGCAGCAAGCGCTGGCATGATGGGATATATCAACAATATGCAAAGTGACAGTTTGGCAAGTTATCCAATTTCTGTAACATCGGTGGCGGTTGATTTAAACAGCCTTCAAAATGGTGTGAATGCACGTGGAGATAGGGGCGAACCAGTTGCCGATGATGAACTGTCAATTTACGATATGAAAGAGATGTTGACAAGTTATGGCAGTTACAATTATATTAGTGACGATTTTGTTGCGTATGTAAACAATCATTATGCTGAAAAAAGCAAAAAAGATATGCTTAATGAATTGCAGATAAGTTATGCAGGTTCAATGCACTTTGTGACCGATTACAAATCTGGCGAAAACACAATCTTGTATCCAATAAATAATGTCCCAACCACAAGTGTGTTAAATGGAACAACAACTTCAACCTTCTTTGAGGCTTTAACAAATGAAGATTATGTCAGAGGTCTATATGATGTTATTGGTAATTATCCAACACAAGCAGATGAAGTTGCTTTGGTGTTAAATTCTCGTTCGGTTGCAAATTATCAGTTGCAAGAATTGGGCATTGAGTTGCCAAGCGAAGGCTCAAAACTCAAAATTGATAATATTATAAATAACAAAAAGTATAAATTACTTTATAATGATGCTTATTACAAATTAGACGGCGAACCAGTGCTTAATTTTAATGGATTGACAGATGTTTCAAATATAATTGCAAATCAATCAACATTGGCTTCTCTTTATGCAAACGAACACACAAAAGAACTTAAAATAACTGGTGTGCTTATTTTGAAAGATGATGCTTCTGGCAGTATATTTTCAAATGGTATTATGTACTCTCGTGCTTTGGCGGAAGAGTATAGGGCAAATTGCAAAGCATCAAATGTGGTTGCAAATTTAAAAGCGAATGTGCTTACAGACAAAAATGCAACATTAAAAGTTCCTTATAAAGTGAATATAAGTGAATTGGCATATTTCACTGAAGGCACGATTTACGAATTTAATAGTTTGCAAGAAATGGTAAATATGTTGACAAGCGATTCACTTAAAATTAATTTGACAGATGAACAACTTGTTGATTTGTATCTTCAAATGTATTGCGCAAGTGATGTGCCAACAGGTGTATATTTCTATTGTAAATCTTTTGATGCAAAAGATGATTTAACCACACTTATCAACAATTGGAACAATCAAAACACTGTTAAAATTGTGTTTAATGATAGTTCACAAATGCTTACAAATATGTTGGGTAGCATAGTAAACATTATCAGTTATGTGCTTGTTGCCTTTGCAGCGATTTCACTTGTTGTATCAAGCATAATGATTTCAATCATCACTTATACATCAGTTATTGAAAGAACAAAAGAAATTGGTGTATTGCGCAGTGTTGGTGCTTCAAAGCGAGATGTTTCACGTGTGTTTAATGCAGAAACAACAATCATTGGTTTGTTTGCTGGTGTGATTGGCGTTGTGGTTTCATTCTTGCTTTCATTGGTGCTTAATGTTGTGTTGAAGTCTTTAACTGGGGTGGCGGGACTTGTGAGCCTTCAACCTTTAACCTGTTTGATTTTGATTGCAATCAGTGTTTTGTTGACATTCCTTGCAGGATTAATTCCAGCCAAGATAGCATCAAAGAAAGACCCAGTATTAGCATTAAGGTCTGAATAGATTATAAATTAATTCGGTTATAAAAATCTTGGCGCCGAACCTGAACAATTTTTGAAACAAAAATTTTCAGATTACAACAAGATAGCATCAAAGAAAGACCCAGTATTGGCGTTAAGGTCTGAATAGATTGAAAATTAATTAACTCGCACAAAAGGTATAACTTATTTAAATTAAGTTGTGCCTTTTTTTGTTGATTTGCTTGCTTAAAATTAAAATCTTGCGTAGAATATTTTTATGGAAAAATTTAAAACTTTTGATTTGCCTTATGGTGGCAAATTGTATTATGTAAAAAATAAATTAACAAAGTCAACAATAGTTGATTTGCAATTTTTGTGTGGCGCAAGGGTGGAAACTATCCCTGGTTTGGCACATTTCACTGAACACATGTTTTTCACAGGGACAAAAGATAAGGACAAAAAGCAAATCAGTAAACAATATTTTGATTTCATAGGTTCAAATGCTTTTACAAATGGCAAGGAAATCAGGTTTATTGGTAATGTTTTCACCAATGAATTTGGTGCTTATTTGGATACAGTTGCAGAACTTATCACCAAATCCACGTTTAGCCAAGCAAATGTGAATAAGGAAATACCTGTTGTTTTGCAAGAGATTGCTGGCGCAAAGGATAAATATGGACAATGGGCAACCGAATTTAATGGATACAATCTTTTTAAACAAGATTATTTGAAAAATCGTGTTTTAGGGAATGAGGCATCTGTTTCAAGCATTAAAAGCAAAGATGTAAAGCAATATGTAAATCAGTATTTTGTTGCAAACAATTTGCGTGCGTATGTTGCAAGCCCAATGTGTGCCAAAAAAATCAAGAAGCTTGTTGAAAAATTTGCAAATTCAATCCCTAACAGACCAGACTTCAAACCATTGCCAATGAGATGTGTAAATGTTGAAAATGATAGTTTTTATAAAATCAAAACTGTTGATATTGGCAAAAGTTATTTGTTTTTAAATTTCAAATTTAACCACACATGTTTTGAACGTGATTTTAAAGTCAAATGTGGTGTTGTGTTGGGCATGATTAACGATTTCACTGAAGGACTTCAAAAAAGAATGAGGCTTGAAAAAAGTCTGGTTTATGGTTGTGAAGTGTCTGCAGGCTATTTTGAAAAAAATTCGGTTGCAACAATGTACACAGAATGCGAAAAAGGCAACATTAACAAAATTCTGCAAGTCGGTGCAGATTATTTTAAAGACAAGTTGAAAAATGGTTTTACACAGGCTGAACTGGACAAATATTTAAGGAACTGGAAATATGATAATGCAGTGAAAGAACCTCGTGCAAGCAAGTATATGACCAATTTGAACACTTTGGCACTGTATGGTAGTGTTAAAAAGAAAAAAGATATTGATAAAATAATCAAGAAAATGACAGTTAAAGATTGCGATCTTGTGTTTAAAGAAATGTTTGCCTGCCACAAAATCAGTTTATCAACCTATGGCGATGCGTCAACAGAAGATGTTATGACAAAATCAGAGTTTGATAAATTGTTTGACTTTTAATTTAAAATTAAAAAATAACGAAAATTTTAAAAGGGTTTGTCGAAAATCAAAAAAGTTAATTTTTTGCTTGACAATCCTTTTTTTTGTGATATACTCTATTTAAGATTTATATTTTTTGGAACTTAATATGCTTGTAGGGGTACAAACGTATAAATTACAGTTAAACACAATGTTTAATGATGAAATTTTATGTTTTTTTATGCCATTTTGCTGTTTAAAATGATAAAAAGGCATTGAAAACATTTTGATATATAAACTAAATAACTTTAAGTTGTATAAATCTAAAAACAAAACTGTCTTGCAAAAATTTGTTTTAATATACATGATTTTTTGCAGTTATAAATTAGAAAAAAGGAGATATTATGATAGATAATTTAATGACAAGTGAAGAATTTGATTCAAGCGTAAAAACAGACAAAAATTTTGCTCCAAAACAAAACAATTTGGCAAATAAATGTCAACAAAATAAAAATGCAAGCACATCAAAACAATCACAAAATAACCAAAATAGTTCACGCAAGCCAAAGGCTCATCAATCAAGGGCACAAAGCAAGCAACAAACAAATAAATTGCTTAAAGAAATGGAAGAGCAATCAATTGAAGCCAACCAAGTTAGCCAACTTGCAGATGCCTTAAACCTTACAGGCGAGCAACAAGTTGTTTTGACAAGTGAAAACGGTGGCAAATCAAAAGGCAAAAAGGGTAATAACTTAAAAGTTATGTTCCTTGGTGGTATTGGTGAAATTGGCAAAAACATGACAGTGCTTGAATATGGCAAAGATATTATTGTTATTGACTGCGGTGTTATGTTCCCATCAACTGATATGTTAGGTATTGACCTTGTTGTGCCAGACATCACATATTTGGTTGAAAACAAAGATAAAATCCGTGGTTTTGTTATCACACACGGACACGAAGACCATATTGGAAGTATCCCTTATGTTGTCAACGAAATCAAAGCCCCAATCTATGCCAGCAAAATGACATGCGGACTTATCAAAAAGAAAATGGACGAGCATAAAAAGGTAGAGTATAAAACAATCGCTGTTAAACCAAAGCAAAAAATAACATTAGGTTGCTTTGAAATTGAATTTATTCATGTCAACCACGCAATCCCTGGTGCATTTGCGTTGGCAATCAAAACCCCTGTTGGTATGGTTGTCCACACTGGTGACTATAAGATTGATTTAACACCAATCTATGATGAACCATTTGACTTCTATTCATTTGCAGAACTTGGCAAAAAGGGTGTGCTTCTTTATATGAGTGATAGCACAAATGCTGAACGTCCAGGTATGTCTTTAAGTGAACGTGTTGTTGGTCAAACATTGGACAAGTTGTTTAACGAAAATAAAGACCGCCGTATCATTGTGGCAGGTTTTGCTTCAAACGTTGACCGTGTGCAAGAAGTTATTCATTTGGCTGAAACACACAACCGTAAAGTTGTTTTGGTCGGCAGAAGTATGGTTAATGTTACTGATGTAGCTTCTCAAATTGGCGAAATGCAATTAAACCGTCAAAATTTGATTGAAGTTGAAAAGATGAAAAATTATAAGGATAGTGAAATTCTTATTCTTTCAACAGGCAGTCAAGGCGAACCAAATAGTGCGCTTCCACGTATGGCTTCTGGCGAATTTAAAGGCATTGAAATTGGCGAAAATGATACAGTCATTTTCTCATCAAGCCCAATCCCAGGCAACGAAAAATCAATAAGTAATGTAATCAACCGCCTTATCATGTTGGGCGCAAAAGTTATTTATAATGAACTTGAACAAGTTCATGCTTCTGGTCATGCTTGCAAAGAAGAAATGAAAATCATGCTAAATCTTGTTAAACCTAAATACTTTATCCCAGTGCATGGCGAACAAAAACATTTGCTGGCACAACGTGAAACCGCACTTTCTGTTGGTATGGATAGACACAACATTATTCTTCCTATGTTAGGCATGCAAGTTGAAGTTAATAAAAACTTCTTCCAAGCAACTGACACTGTGCCATTTGGTAGCAGGCTTGTTGACGGTGCTGGTATTGGCGAATTGGAAAGCAATGTGCTTAAAGAACGTAAACAATTGAGCGAAGATGGTATGTGTATTGTTATCCTTAATGTAAATGCAAAACAAGGCAAATTGAACAGCCGTCCTGAAATTGTTTCACGTGGCTTTACCTACATGGGAGAAGCACAAACTTGGCTTGATGATGCAAAATCAACAATTGAATCAAGCATTGATGAAAATGCTGTGCGTGCACGTGACTATCTCACAGTTAAACAGAGTTTACGCCGTGCATTGACAAACTACTTGAACAAAAAGCTTAAACGTAAACCACTCATTGTTCCAATAATCATTGAAAGCAATGACTAATTGGTAAAATCGACTATGCAATTAGATGAAATTAAAAAATTTGGTAAAGAGAATAATGTGCCAATCAGTTTAGACGACACATTATCCTTTTTGCTTTCAACAATCATGCAAAACAACTGTAAACAGATTTTGGAAATAGGCACGGCAATAGGTTATAGTGCCATTGCTATGGCAACAAACACTGATTGCCAACATATCGACACTGTTGAAATAGACAAGTCACGTTATGATATTGCAGTTGAAAATATAAACACAGCAAACTTACAAGATAAAATCACACCATATTTAATTGATGCAATGGAATTTTTAAAATCATGCGATAAAAAATATGATTTGATATATCTTGACGGTGCAAAAAATCAATACATAAATTATTTGCCTTATTTAAAGCAAATTTTAAATACTAATGGAATAATTTTTGCAGACAACTTGTATTTTCACGGCATGGTTCTAGGCCAGGCAAAAGTCACAACAGGGTGTAGGGCGATGATAAAATCTTTGCATAAATATATTGCAGAAATCACAACAAATCCAATTTTTGACACTTTGATTTATCCAATTGGCGATGGTGTTGGCATAACTAAACTTAAACCAGAAAATAATGGAGAATTTCCAAAACCGGAAAAACAATTGAAAAAAATCAAATAAAACAATATAATAAAACTAAACACAAAAGGAAAATCTTATGGAATTGCTTGCTCCAGCAGGAGATAAAGAAAAATTAATTATGGCGGTAGAATATGGTGCAGATGCTGTTTATTTGGCATCTACACGTTTTGGCTTGCGTACATTTGCTGGCAACTTTGATTTAGACAATCTTAAATGGGCAGTTGAATATGCTCATCAACACAAAGTTAAAGTTTATGTAACGGTAAATATAATACCACATGAAAGTGATTTGGCAGATTTGCCAGATTATATTTTGTATTTGGACAAAATTGGTGTTGATGCTGTGATTTGTGCTGACCTTGGCATTATCAGTATGGTTCGTAGGCTTGCACCAAACTTGGCAGTTCATGTAAGCACACAAGCAAATATTACAAACAGTGAAAGTGCGATGGTTTATGTCAATATGGGTGTTAAACGCCTCATTTTGGCACGTGAAATGACTTTGGAAGAAATCAAACAATTGCGAGCAAAAGTTCCAGCGGATATTGAATTGGAAGCATTTTGCCACGGCGCAATGTGCATCAGTTATTCAGGCAGATGTTTGTTGAGCAACTTTTTCACGGGCAGAGATGCTAATCGTGGCGCATGTGTACAGGCTTGTCGTTGGGGATATGCTATCAGGGAAGTTAGCAAGCAACAAGAATATCCTATAGAAGAAGATAGCCACGGTACATATATTTTAAACAGCAAAGATATGTGTATGATTGACCACATTGACAAACTAGAGCAAGCAGGTATCAGTTCAATCAAAATCGAAGGCAGGATGAAAACGGAATATTATGTTGCCAACATTGTTAATGCTTATCGTATGGCTTTGGATTACTTAAAAAATCATAAAGAATATCATTTGCCACAAGAAATCCGTAATGAAGTTGTAAAATGCAGTCATCGTGATTATAGTGAAGGTTTTTATTTTGGAGAACCAAAGCAAACACTTGAAACAAGTTTGCCTCAAACTGACTATGAATTTGTTGCAATTGTAAAAAATGACACGCAAAATGGATTGACACAAGTGGAAATGCGCAACAGATTTAAGGTTGGGGAGCAGTTAGAATTGTTGTCAAAATATCAAAACAATGCTATAATAACAATAGAAGAGATTTTGGACGAACAAGGTCAACCTTTGCAAGAATGTAAAATTCCAAAACAAAATGTTTATATAAAAACTGATTTAAATTTAAAGAAATATGAAATTTTGAGAAGGAAAAAATAACAATTGAAAAATTATTCATCGGTGCTTGTAATATATAATCCAAACGCTATGAAAGGCAAAATTGGTGAATTTTTGCCACATATAAAAGAGCGTTTGTTTTTGCGTTATCAAACAGTTGATGTTGTTTCTGGTTCAAATGCTAAACAGACAGAAGAGCTTGCTTTTAAAAATTCAGGCAAATACGATATCATTTTATCAGTTGGTGGGGACGGAACTTTGCATCAGGTTATTAATGGCATTGCAAAGGCAGAACAAAAAAGCATTGTTGGCATATTGCCATTTGGCACATGCAATGACGTTGCAAGGACAGTTGGAATCCCACGTGAACTAGACAAAGCTATTGATACAGTGTTGCGCCTTAATACAACAAAGTATGATTTGATGTATGACGGCAACCAATATATCGTTTATGCTTTGGCAAGCGGATATTTAACAAGCGTGTCATTCAAAGCAAAACAAAAGGTCAAAAAGAAAGTTGGACGCATGGCTTATATTTGGGCTGGCATCGGTGGGTTGTTTTCACTTAAAGCATTGCCTTTCACATTTGTTGTTGATGGCGAAAGGGTGCATGGCAAGTTTGTATATGCAATGTTGATGAATGGCTGTTCGGCTGGCGGATTTAATATAAATAAAGGCGAAGACCTAGCAAACAACAAAGTTAAATTTGTTGCAATTAAAAAGACAAATGGGTTAGCTGCATTTTGTACATTTGTGCGCATGTTTACACATGGCATTAATGCAATAAGAAAAAATAAATGTGCAATTGTAAGAGATGCTAGCAAAATCCAAATTGAAAATCCATCAAACGAACCTTTCACTTTGGACGGAGAAAAAGTCAAATTTTTAACAACAGAAATCAAAGTTACAACTTCAATTGAAATGATTACAAAATAGAAAAATACAGTGGACAAAAGTTAATGCTTTTGTTCATTTTTTTTGTTCAACTTTAATAGTATATTTTATGAACTTGTCCCAAGCAAAGATAAACACCCCTTGTGTTATAAAAAGCATTAAAATTAAAGATGAAAATTTTAAGATTAGGCTTATGGAATTAGGCCTTGTGGTTGGCACACAAATAATGGTAAAACATAAAAGTTTGTTAAAAAAAACTTTGCTTGTTGTTTTTTCAAACTCATGTTTTACATTGAAAGAAAATATTGCCAAGGAAATTGAAGTGGTTTATGACTGAACAAAGAAATGATAAAAGAGTAAAAGACTTTAATAAATCAGACATACAAAATATTTTATTGATTGGCAACCCAAATGTTGGCAAATCAACTTTATTTAATTCTTTAACAAAAGCACATGAGCATACTGGGAATTTTCATGGTGTTACAGTAAGTGAAGCAAAAAAAATCATAAAATTTGAAAATCAAGATTATTGTTTTTATGATTTACCTGGGCTTTATTCTATGACAACTTTTTCACGAGAAGAAGAGGTTAGCAAAAATTTAATTTTATCATTAAATGCTAAAAGAATCGTAATCGTTGATGCGTCAGCATTAAGACGCAATTTATATTTATGCCTGCAGTTTTGTGAACTGGGATTAGATTTTAAAATACTTCTAAATAACTATGAATACTTTTTAAAACGTGGCAATGAAATTGATGAAAAAAAATTAAGTAAAAAATTAAATATTGATATAGAAATAATAGATGCTAAAAAACAAAAATTATCAAAAAATTTAATTTATTTTAATAAAAATTCAAATTTTTCATTACATAATTTATATTATTTAAAAAATTATTTAGAAATTATAAAAAATAAATATAATTTAACTGAAAAACAAATAATTTTTGCATTAAATGGTGTTTTTGATGGCTTAAATGAACAACAAATTAATTATATTAAAGGATTTTATCCAGAAATTATCAAAAAAAGATATGAATTTATTGATAATTTATTAGCAGATTGCACAAAAATCAAAAAAAATTACGTGTATGGTGAAAATAAATTAGATAAATTGATTTTAAATCCATTTTTTATGATTTTTTCGTCAATTTTATTATTTTTTGCTATTTTTTATACAATTTTCTTTTTATTAGGCCCTAAATTAAGCGATTTATTCAATATAGTTTTAAATTTTATTTTTATAAATCCATTTTTAGATTTGTTATCTTCAATAACAGATAATGTTTGGTTGATTGAATTTTTTTCATCAGGGGTTTTTTCATCATTTGCAACAATATTAAGTTTCCTGCCACAAATTTGTTTGATGTACATGGTGCTCACAATTTTAGAGGATAGTGGAATAATTGCCAGGCTGTGTTATGTTATTGACGACCTTCTATCGCCAATGGGGCTTAATGGTAAAGTCATTTATGTTATGCTCATGGGGCTGGGGTGCAACACGATGGCAACTTTGACAACAAGAAATTTAAAAGGCAAAAATTTAAAAACAAAATCTGCAATTTTAAATCCATATATCAGTTGCATGGCAAGGCTTCCAATATTTTCAATTGTGGCATCTGCATTTTTTGGCGTGAAATCTTTTTGGATTGTGATTGCTTTATATCTGTTGGGTATTGTTATCTCAATTATACTCGCCCTGATATTGAACAAAACAATTTTGCCAACTGAACAGGGGGAATTGCTTCTTGAATTTCCACCGCTTAAGCACATTGATATCAAACATTGTGTTGAGACAATTATTTCAAGTGCGGTTGATATGTTCAAAAGATTATTTACAATTGTATTGTCAGTTGGAATTATTGTTTGGATACTGACGCACACACAATTCAATTTCTGTTATGCGCAAGATATAACAAACAGCATGGCATTTTTGATTGCTGACAAAGTTGCTGTTTTGTTTGCGCCAATTGGGTTAAATTCTGCTGGAGTAGTATGTGCCTTGTTTGTTGGTGTTTTGGCAAAGGAATTGGTTGTAAGTACACTCTCAATTTGCAACAATGCTTTGTCAAGGGCGGATTTAATTTCCAGTTTGGCGGTCGCCACAAGTGTTGTCCACTTTTCATATCCAAGCGCAATATCTTTCATGATATTTTCATTATTATATTGTCCATGCGTAAGCAACTTGGCGGTGTTGCGTGCAGAAACTGACAAGTTTTATATGTGGTTTTCAATTATCAGTCAATTTGTTATTGCTTATGTTTTATCGTTTATTGTCTATCAAAGCTTGGTATGCAATTTTTGGTTTGCGTTGTGTGTTTGTGTTGTTATTGCATTGATTATATTTGCGATGTTCAAATTGATAAAAACAATAAAACACAACAAGTGTCAAAATTGTATGCACTGCAAAAGATGATTTAAGGCGATAATTCTATTATTCTTCCTAATATTTTTAAGAAAACAATTGAAAAACAACTGAATTTGTGTTACACTAAAAAGTATGAAAAAACCACTTGTAGCAATAGTCGGCAAACCAAATGTTGGCAAATCAACATTTTTTAACAAAATTGCCGGAAGTAAAATTAGTATAGTTGAAGATATCCCTGGCGTTACAAGGGATAGAATTTTTGCCAATGCTGAATGGTGTGGATATCAGTTTCAAGTTGTTGACACTGGGGGGCTTGATTTCAACAAAGAAGATGAAATCAACAAACGCATTATCGAACAAGCAAATTTAGCAATTGATTTGGCAGATGTTATCATTTTGTTTGTGGATGGCAAACAAGGCTTGACACATGATGATATTGAAGTTGCAAACCATTTGCGCCGAGCAAAAGCTCCAAAAGTTTTGGCTGTAAACAAACTGGATAACAATGAAGTTGAAAAGACTTATGAATTTTATGAATTGGGCTTGGGCGACCCAATTGCAATTTCAGCAGAACAAGGCAAAGGTATTGGTGACTTGCTTGATGAAGTTGTAAAATATTTAAAGCGCACTGAAAAAGAAGTTGACGATGGTGCGGTTAAGATAGCATTGGTTGGCAAACCAAATGCAGGCAAGTCAAGCATAACAAATCGTCTGCTTGGTGAAGACCGTGTGGTTGTAAGTTCAATTGCAGGCACAACACGTGATGCTATTGACAGTCCATTTAGGTGGAACAACAAAGACTATTGCTTGATTGATACCGCTGGATTGAGACGCAAATCAAAAATAGAGCCAGATAGCATTGAAAGGTATAGTGTTATCCGTAGCCTTAATGCCATTGAAAGGGCAGACGTTGTTGTGGTTGTGCTTGATGCAAGTGAAGGCATAACAGAACAAGATGTTCGCATTTTGGGTTTGGTGCATGAACAAGGCAAGCCTAGTGTAATAGTTGTTAATAAATGGGATTTGATTGAAAATAGTGCAGAACAACGCAAAGCATTTGAAAAACAGTTTGAAACAGACCTTGCATTTATGAAGTATTATGTAACACTTTATGTTTCATGTGCAACAGGTCAACGTATTGGTCAGATTATGGAAAAAGTTGATTATGTGCTTGCAAATGCAAAGAGAGAAATCCCTATGGCACTTTTCAATAATGTGCTTACAAATGCAATCAGTGCAACTGAGCCACCAAGCAAACATGGCAAACGTCTTAAAATCATTTTTGGCAAACAGGTTTCAACTTGTCCGCCAACATTTGAAATATATTGCAATAATGCTGACTTGGTTGACAATGCTTACATTCGTTACATTGAAAACAATTTGCGTCGTGCTTTTGATTTTAATGGTACACCGCTCAAAGTTTCATTCAAAAATAAGAATGACGATTAATGCAGTTTGTGATATGAATTAACAACAATCATATTTATAGATAGTGCAAATTATAAATTAGTTTGTTTCAACTAAATAAGCATTTTATTTGCTTTAAATTTTATAAGGTGTTAATATATTACTATGGAATATTTATATTTTTTTATTTTGGCAGTTGCGTGCTATTTTATTGGTAACATTACTTGGGCACGTGTTGTTGCAAAAGCAAAACATGATGACATAACAAAGCATGGCAGTGGCAATCCTGGCACGTTGAATAGTTGGCGTTCTTACGGCTTTTGGCCAGGGGTTATCACTTTTGTGCTTGATATGCTCAAAGGTTTGATTTGTGCTTTGGCTGGTTATTGGATATTTAAATGTTGTGGTTTGAATGCTGAAGTAGCCCTATATGTTGGTGGGTTTGCTTGTGTATTGGGGCATATATATCCTGTGCTTTTCAAGTTTAAAGGTGGCAAAGGCATTGCAACATCTATTGGTGTTTTCTTTGTTGCAAACTGGTGGGTTACACTTATTTGCTTTGTGCTGATGATTGTGAGTATGTTGTTCATCAAATATGCTTCAATCTGCACTTTGCTTGAAATTATTGTGCTTTCAGTTGTTGAACTTTGCCTTGTAAACCCAGCAAATTGGCTGAATTACATTATGATTTGTGGCATATTGTTCCTTGTTTTGTTTGCTCATCGTGCAAATATCAAACGTTTGTTTACAGGCAAAGAGAACAAAACCGAACTGCTTTCAATGCTAAAAAAAATAGGCAAAAACAAGTCGGGTGAGGCTCAAAAACAACCTGTTGAAAATAATGTTCAGGGTTCAGAACAACCTGTTGAAGATAAATCAATAGACAATGATAATAATCAAATTGAAAAATAGTTGTATAAATTTATTTGGCAAAAATTATTAATATTGATTAAAAAAGTCCGCTAAAATGCGGACTTTTTGCATAAATTAATTATCGTCAAATATCAGTCTATTTGTTTGTTAAAGTGTCAACTTCACTAAGTAAAACACTTACATCTGCTAACAATTTGTTTGTTTTTGCTGATAAATATGCGTGGTAATCTTTAGCGATTTGCCTTGATGAAGACAAATATTCAAACCAAGCCTTTTCAATTTCAGGTTTGTCGGTTTTGATTTTAAAATTGCCAAAAGCCAAATTTATTTCTTCGCCCTGATAATAACCAGAAGCATAGATTTTGCCTGATTTTTGTGCGAATTGTGAGTCGGTTACACCAACTTTATCCAAAAATATAATTATATCACCCAAATATTTTTGCATTGCCATATTTATTTACCTTCCTTAAATATTTTCTGCCTATAGTGTAAGATAAAATCAAAGATTTGTCAATATCAAACCATAATTTTGTCTTGTAAGTAATTGTTTAACTTGATTTTTTTCAGATATCTTTTTAATATTGAGTAAAAGGGAAATTTTATGATTGATATACATTGTCACTTGAATGATGACCAATACAATGGAGAAGTAGAGCAAATTATTAACAATTTTTTATCCGCTGGGGTTGAAAAAGTTATATGTGCAAGCAGTGATTTTGAAACTAGTAAAAAAGCAAAAAGAATTGCTTCCACACATGATTGCGTTTATTACACTGTTGGTGTCCACCCAGATGATGCGGAAAAATATAATCAGGCAGAAATTGAAGAGTTGTTAAAATCAAAAGATAAAAAACTGGTTGCTGTTGGCGAAATAGGGTTGGATTATTTTGAACATGAATTGGTTGATGATTTAGGCAATCCAATTCACAAGGATAGGGAAAAACAAAAGCAGGTGTTTTCTTCTCAAATCGACCTTGCCAATAAATATGGACTACCAATAGTTATTCATTGCCGTGATGCGTATGGCGATACACTTCAAATTCTAAAGCAAAATCCACCAAAATTTGGATTTGAATTTCATTGTTATAGTGGTAGCATTGAATTTGCAAAAGTATTGATGAAATTAGGTGGGAAATTTTCTTTCACAGGCAATGTCACCTTTAAAAATGCTAAAAACATACAGCACGTTGTGTCATCTTTGCCTTTGGATTGCGTGATGTTTGAAACAGATAGCCCATACTTAACCCCAGTACCAAACCGTGGCAAGAGGAATGAACCAAAAAATGTTGTTGATGTGCTTAAATATGTGGCAGATTTGCGTGGATTATCATTTGAACAACTTGAAAAAATTTCAACTCAAAACGCAAAAAACTTTTTCAAAATAGATTGGTAAAATAGTTAAATCTTTTAAATTTTTACTTCTTGCTCAATCATTTGTATAAATTTATATAAACAAAAGACAGATGGTTATATATTGTAAAAACGATCAAGA